>JBLIRS010000109.1:0-9956 GCA_049472415.1 bacterium
CCTGATAATCGCGGAGATGAATCTAGAGTTTCTGCACAATATACTTTGTATACTGCTTTGCTGTCTGTGTTGAAGTTGATGTCACCAATAATGCCGTATGTTACAGAGGAGTTATATCATGCTTATTTTAAGAAAGATGAAAAAGATCGCCCCTGACCTCGACATTATTATTTTAACCGGATACAGCTCAAAGGATATAGCCATTGAAGCATTGAAAGGACATGCGGATGATTATATAGAAAAGCCAATAAAAATTGACAAGATGAATATCAATAAAATAAAAGAGATAATAGAAAGGATGATGGAAGAAAAAAAAGGGAAAATCGATACGGATTCCATCGACATAGAAGATAAAATTAATAAAGTAAAACGGTTCATCGAGAGAAATTATGATAAAAATATAAGTTTAAAAGCCGCGTCTAAAGTAGTTTGCCTAAGCCCAAAATATTTAAGCAGGATCTTTAAAGAAAATACAGGAATGGGTTTCAATGAATACAAATTAAGGATTAAAACCGAAAAGGCAAAAAAACTTTTAAAAAATACAGGGTATAATATCAACCAGATTGCTTTTAAACTTGGATATTTGAATCCGGAATCCTTCCTGAGAATATTTAAAAAATTTACCGGCCTGACACCTACGGAATATAGAAAAAATATCCAACAATTGATGGATTCGTAACTTATCAAAATTCAAGCGGGATCTTAATCTTTCCAAAAAAATGTTACGAATTTTTTATAAAATTGATAAGAGGTCTGCAGTATCGTGGATTTTGGAGCTTGTTAAGCGCATTTTTTTCAATTTGCCGTATTCTTTCTCGCGTCACATGAAAAAGTCCGCTTATCTCCTCAAGTGTCAGCTCCTTATAAGTACCTATTCCAAAACGCAACTCGATGACCTTTCTCTCTCTCTCGGAAAGAATTTGCAGCACCTCCTGAATCTTTTCCAGCAACTCCTGCTTCATTATAACATCCAAAGGTGAAGAGAGCTTTTTATCTTCGATACATTCGGACAATTCAAGATTACCTGATTCATCAATCAATGTTTGAAAGGATAAGGGTTCTTTGACGGTATCCAAAAGGTTTTCAATTCTTTGAAGACTGACCTCCATTTCAGAAGCGATTTCCTGTCTTGTTGGCTCTTTTTTCATCCCTTGTATAAGACGACTTTTAACCTTCTGAACGGACTTGACAGCTTCAGAAGTATAAACAGGTATTCGGATCAAGCGAGATTTATTTGCTAGCGCACGGTTTAAGGATTGTCTGATCCACCAGACAGCATAAGTGCTAAATTTACAGCCCAGATTATGATCGAATTTTTCCACTGCCTTTATCAGACCTAAATTTCCTTCCTGTACAAGGTCCATGAAAGGCAGCCCTTTATTTTCATATCGTTTGGCAATACTTACAACAAGACGAAGATTTGACTCTATAAGTCTATTTTTTGCCCATTCATCCCCTTGAGCTATCTTTTCTGCCAGATCCCTTTCCTGTTCTTTTGTTAAAACAGGGACCTTCTTAATCTCCTTAAAATAAATTTTGGCTTGAAAATTCATAGTCTTATTTAATCTTCCATTTTTTCTTCTCTTTAATAAACTGCAAGAATAAGATTCACAAGATTTTTCTTTTTCATATTTTTCTTCTAAGTCAACTATATTTTTAATATTACTCATTTTTTATTCAAAAACCTCCATTAATCCTTCACTGTTAAATCTTCATCATCAATATCCGGACTATATTAATTTCACATGTAATCAATCGGATTAAAACTTTTTATGAGGTACTCCTGTATGAAATGTACCTACTCTATTTTTTAGCCTTATTTAAGTAACGAGAAGTTGAAATTGAGAAGATTTTAAGCTGTCGCGCTCCCGGAGCAATATAAATTTTTAGCGGTGCACAGGTCATTTCAGGGCTATTGGCATTTCTCTGAAATTTTGAAAGGCCCTGGGGGGGCGCCATGATACTACCTGTACACCGCTTATTTTCAAAAATTTTGAGTTTTTTATTAAATCATGGTTTCTTTCTTATAAATACCTTCCATTAAAAATTCTTTATCATCATCTGCAATCATTATCTTTTTTGATTGCATTTTTAAACCTTTCTGACATTAGTCAGCATAGATATATTTTTCTTTGGTAGCTTTATTAGTTTATATAATATAATAATTTTATTAGTAAAAGAAAATTGCCTGATTCCACTTTTTTCTGACTTTTTTCCACTTTATATAGCTAATATTCAATTATAATCTCTTCTCCCCTTCAACTAATTCTTTAATTTTCCCAAGTAATTTTTCAATATCAAAGGGTTTAGTCAGAAGTTCATCAGCCAGTTTCGTTATGCACTCTTTTTGATCTTCATAATATACTTCTTCTTTTTCTCTCTAAGTGGAGGTTTAAATATAATAAATTATAATATACCCTGGAAAACAAGGAAATTGGTTAATTCTACTTTTTTCTGACCTTTTTCTACCTAATTCAGTATCCAGGCATTACAATTCTTCCCGTCTTAGTAAACATGCTTATAAAAACCAAAACAAGTCCACATTAAACCCAGATCTTGATGAGATAGTAAAAACTCATTGAAAGGGGGAGTCATTGACATTTTTATTAAACATAGATCTTGTATTTGAATCCGTAATGAGACGCCGAAGAAGCTTCACTGGCAAGGCATGAAGACAATCATGGTTGAAGCTTAAAACACAAAAAGGGATCTTTGCCCTTTATTTTTTCTGTTTAACAGGGAGCCTGACTGATACTGTTGTTCCTTTTCCCATTTCACTCTGAATCTTCAATTTACCATCATGTAAACTGACTATCTGATTACACAAAGTAAGGCCCAGTCCCGTACCTTTCAATTTTGAGGAAAAAAAGGGTTCATATACCCTCTTCAGGTCTTCCTTGCTTATCCCTGATCCATTATCCTTAAAATGAACTTTAATGAAATCACCACCATTGTATAATCCTTCTATCTCTATTTTCCCTTCATTTTTTGTCAAAGCATCGTATGAATTGTTTAAGATATTTAAAAACATAACCTTAATTTGTAAAGGATCCGCCTCGACAAAAATATTCTTAATGGATATGGAATCTTTAACAATAATAACCCTTTTCTTCTTGAGTCTTTCTTTTGAACTGGAGATAACCTCATCCAGGAGCTCATCAATATTTATATTTTCATAATTGGGCATTTTTATAACTGAATAGGAAAGAAGGTTATCTATAATTTGATTGCTTTCCATTACATGCTTTTCGATATTGGCAAGGTGTTTTTCCAGGGATGGATTTTTATTTTTTCTTTTTATATTAAAAACAGCAGTAAAGATAACCCCTAATGGATTTCGCAATTCATGGGCTACTGTCGCGGCAAGGGCGCCTATTTCGGAAAGACGCTTTGCATCCATTAATTTTTTTTGTATCTCTACTAATTGCTTTGTTCTCTGATCAACAAGTCTTCCGAAAGTCTCCTTGCCCTGCTTTAAAATCCTTTCGGCCTCTTTGAGTTTGCTGATATCAGTAACAATTCCCAGGATTGCCTTCTCTCCTTCGTAATCTATCAATCTTGTGGTAAATAGTGATTCTATCCTTTTATCTGCCCTGGTGATAATTATGATTTCGAAAGGGGGTATGGCCTCACCTTTCATATGCTTTCTAAAATTTGATTTTAGTGTTTTTCTGGATCCGGAAGCGACCAAAGTCAAGAAGTCAAAGCCGGAAGAATAAAACTCTTCCTTTTTGTATCCCATAATCTCTTCACATCTCTTATTAGCATAAACTATCCTGCCGTTCATATTAATAAAAATCATGTTTGGACAGTTCTCGGCAAGCGTCCTGAATTTCGATTCAGAATCTCTTAGTTCCTCCTCCGCTTTCTTTCGTTTAGTAATATCCCTTACAATAGTAATGATCCGGCTTACTTTACCTCCCTCATATACAGGCAATTTTCGTGTTTCAGTAATAAATTCTTCAACGCCTATTTTGGTTTCCTCTTCTGTAATAATAGTCTTTCCCGTATCAAAAACCTTCTGATATTCATCACGAACGCTGTCCGGCAAAAAAGAAAAAACCTCAAATACATCCTTGCCTATGATATCTGTGGACAATCCCAACTTTTTGTTCAATTGTTTGAAAGCGTCATTCAACAGGACAATCCGCAAGTCACTATCTATGACATGTATGGCATCTCTCATTGAATTAATCGTACTGCGATATTGCCTCTCCGAATCATGCAACGCATCCGCGATCCTCTTTCTTTCTATACCATATCTTATTGCATGTATCAAAAGGTTGGTACTAACCTCTGTCTTGAACAGATAATCCTGTGCCCCCTCTTGAACGGCTTTTATAGCCATCAATTCATCCTCCAGACCACTCAAAATGATTATGGGCATATTAGGCACCTGAGAACGTATTCGAGTAAAAGTTTCAAATCCAAAGCTATCTGGCAAAGAGATATCCAGCAAGACTATATCAAAAGATTCCTCATCCAGAAGCTCAAGCCCTGTAGAGAGTCTATCCACGCATTTCAATTGAAATCGGACACCTTTTGCTTCGGATAGCACCTGCTCTATCAAGCGAGCATCCCCGCAATTTACCTCAAATAATAAAATTTTTATCTTTTTACTGATCATAAGAAACAATGGATTCTGTAAGCGGATAAGGGCAGTGAGCTCAGATTATTAAAAAGGAAAACAGAAAAATTTATTAAACACCAAATGCTTATAAATAACCGTAAAAAAATAAACTTTTTAACCGTCTAATGATGTTAGAAGATTGGCTGCCGAATCCTTTATTTTTTTCAACTAAGTTTACCCTTTTCTCCTGAGGATTCGGCAACCAAGGCTAAAGGATAAACTGTTTTTACCATTTCACCATTACTATATTAATACCCGAAACAACTAATATTTGTCAATACATTTCTTTTTTTTAATGCCAAATCATGTATACAGGGAGTAACATGATTGCCAGGGCATCGGCAACAGCCATGCCTTCAAGGGTGGGTTTTAATCGTCCGTTTTTTACCTCTACCCTGCCCTGTTCTTTAAGTAATGAAAGAATACCGGGCGGATCAACTGTCAGGTCCTGATCAAATCCTTCCTTGAAGCTTTTCAAGTCAAGGCCATCCCGGATTCGGAAGCCTACATAAAGGGATTCAAGATGAACCTGATCTTTTGTGAGCTTTTCCCTCCCCTCTATGGGCAACTTACCGTCTTCAATGGCCTTACAATATTTTTCAACGGATTTATGGTTCCAATACCGTTCTCCCGCTATAAATGAGTGGGCAGAAGGTCCAAGCCCGAGGTAGGGGACATGTTTCCAGTATTTGGTATTATGCCTTGAGATATATCGTCTGCCTCTGGAGAAGTTCGAGATCTCATAATGAAAATAACCTGCCTGTGTGAGTGTTTTTGAGGTAGTAATAAAAAAACCATATTCCTTATCCTCTGATAAAGGTACAAGTCTTCCTTGTTTTCTGTTTTTTCCAAAAAGTGTTCCATCTTCAATAGTCAGTTGATAGCATGATATGTGTTCGGGGCTTAAATCTATCACCTGTTCAAGGTCCATTGCCCAGGATTTCCGGGATTGACCGGGCAGGCCATAGATCAGGTCGAGACCAAGATTATCAATGCCGGCATCCCTGGCAATCTTTATGGAAGACCTTGCCTGCTCCGCCGTATGCCTCCTGCCCAGAAAAAGGAGGTTCTTGGGATTGAATGACTGAATCCCTATATTCAAACGATTTACACCTGATTCCAAAAGTGAATTTATAATTTCCGGCGTAATATCCCCTGGATTTGCCTCCATGGTGATCTCAGCATCTTCAGAGAACGGGAAACAGCCCTTTAAATGACTGATAAGATCACCTGTTAATTCCGGAGCCATGATAGAGGGTGTACCTCCTCCAAGGTACAGGGTATCAAATTTGTGGCCTTCCGCTACCAGGTCAGCTAAAACGCCCTCTTTCTTATAGAATCCGGCCTCCATTTTAATCGCCTTCAGGAAACGGGGGACCAATCTTTGAGAAGGAACGGAATAAAAATTACAGTAAGGGCATTTACTAACGCAGAAAGGTATATGGCAATACAATCCCATCATTTCTTGTCTGTGTCCGCTTTTAAAACAGCAAGAAAGGCGTTTTGGGGTATGGATACCGAACCGACCATCTTCATCCTCTTTTTACCCTTCTTCTGTTTTTCCAAAAGTTTTCTTTTACGGGTGATATCCCCGCCATAACATTTGGCTATAACATCCTTTCTGAAAGGGGAAATGGTTGTGCGCGCGATAATTGTGTTACCTATAGCGCCCTGGATGGGTATCTTAAACATATGTCTCGGGATTTCCTCTTTCAGTCTCTCGCATGCATGGAGCGCCCTGGCCCTTGCCCTTTCATGGTGAACCAACTGGGAAAGGGCGTCTACCCTCTCACTATTTACAAGTATATCAAGCTTTACGAGTTCTGTAGCCCGGTAATCGATCAATTCATAGTCGAATGATCCATAGCCCTGAGTAAGGGTTTTTAGATAATCATAAAAATCAAAGATCACTTCTGCCAGGGGAAGCTCACATGTAAGCTCAACCCTTTGATGGCCGGTATAGTGAAATTTTGTATTCACACCCCTGCGGTCCAGGCAGAGTTTCATAACAACACCCAGGTATCTTTCCGGCATCATAATTGTTCCTTTTATAAAGGGCTCCTCTGAATGTTCGATAAGGGCCGGGTCCGGATACATTGCCGGGTTTTCTATAAATATTTCACTCCCGTCTTTAAGGATAAGGCGATACCTTACACTGGGTGCGGTAAAGAGGATGGAAAGTCCGAACTCCCTTTCCAGCCTTTCCTGTACTATTTCAAGATGAAGAAGGCCCAAAAATCCACATCTGAATCCAGGGCCAAGGGATGCTGATGAGTCCTTTTCATAAATAAGCGCCGCGTCATTAAGCCTGTATTTCTCCAATGACTCTGCGAGGTCCTCATAATCCTCCGTGGAGATGGGATAGATCGAAGAAAAAACCACAGGCTTGGCCTCTCTGAAACCTGGCAGGGGTGAGGAACAGGGGTTTTTTTCCAGGGTTATGGTATCTCCGCTTCGTGCCTCTCTAACCTCTTTCACACCGGCAATTATGTATCCCACCTCCCCTGCTGAGAGGATGTCGGCCTTTTCCCTGTCTATCAAAAAATGACCCACTTCCTCCACCTTGTGAGTTGCCTGGGTAGACATAAAACGTATCGGATCTCCTGCCTTTACCTCCCCGTCAAAGATCCTGCAATGTATAATGACCCCCCTGAAGGAATCATATTGGGCATCAAAAACAAGGGCGGAAAGGGGCTTTTTCTCATCCCCCTTTGGAGGAGGAATGCGTTGCACCAGGGCCTCCAATATCTCATTAATACCGATCCCTTCCTTTGCGGAGCATTTCAGGGTGGTTTCCGGATCAAGGCCCAGCTCGGCATCGATCTCTTCAAGGACCTTATCAGGGTCTGCAGAGGGCAGATCAATCTTGTTAATAACCGGGATGACCTCCAGATCCAGCTCAAGGGCCAGATAAAGGTTAGCCAGGGTCTGAGCCTCTACACCCTGTGCCGCGTCGATCACCAGCAGTACACCCTCACATGCAGCCAGCGACCTTGACACCTCATAGGAAAAATCCACATGCCCGGGTGTATCGATAAGGTTCAGGCAATAATCCCTTCCATCATTTGCCTTATAAGGAAGGCTGATTGCCTGGCTTTTAATGGTAATTCCCCGTTCCCTTTCGATGTCCATAGTATCAAGTACCTGGTCCCTGAAATCCCTTTCCGGGATGATCCCTGAATGCTGTATAAGTCTGTCCGCAAGGGTGGATTTACCGTGGTCTATATGCGCTATGATACTGAAATTTCGTATATTTTGCATAATAATATTTGTCCGATCCTCAAAAAATAACCGTTTTGTTACTTTACGCTTCCATTACCAAAAATTATCTCCAGAGTTTACCCGGAGGTACCGGCGAATATCTTACAATGTAAATCTGATTTTAGCATGAACGCTAAAAAGATCAAATCCTTTATATTGATGTATTTTTTTGGATTTTGAACATGAAGCAATTTCTTGATATAAATCGTATAATATATTTGAGGATCATTATCATTTTACTTTAAAGGAAGCATAAATAACAATGCCGGTAATCATTTCCATTGTAGGAACAAGTGATAGCGGAAAGACTATTCTATTGGAAAGGCTGATCCCTGAAATAATAAAAAGGGGATATAGAGTCGGTGTTATCAAGCACAGTGCGCATGGATTTAACCTGGATCGTGAAGGAAAGGATTCATGGAGACATAAGCAGGCGGGGGCACACACAATCACTTTGTCTTCCCCCACCCAGGTGGCTATGATCAAGGAGGTAGAACAGGAATTAACAATCGACGACATAGTCTCTAACTATATGGCTGATATGGATGTTATCCTGACCGAAGGTTACAAGAAAGAGAAAAAACCAAAGATCGAAATTCTCAGAAAGGATAGCCCGCGTAAGGACCTGTTATGCAAGGATGATAAAAACCTGATTGCTGTTGTAACGGATAAAGAAATGGAGACTGATGTACCCTGCTTCGGTTCGCAGGATATAGTTCAATTGGCGGATTTTCTTGAAGAAAACCATTTTATGATAAGGGCCGGGCAGAAGGAGAACAAGGCTCAAATGGAGGACAACCTTTGCTGACCGGTGTCATCCTGGCCGGAGGTAAAGGGACCCGGTTCGGTGAAAATAAGGCCCTCATAGAGATAAACGGCCGGTGTCTAATCGAATGGATAATTGAATCATATAAGGAAATCTTTAATGAGATTATCATATCAACCAATGCCCCTTCAGTTTACGAATTTACCGGCATCAAGACAGTCAAGGATACAATACCCCACAGGGGGCCTTTAGTAGGCATCTTTTCCGCCCTAAAAGAAAGCTCGAATAACAGGATTTTTGTTTCCGCCTGCGATATGCCGTTTATAAGGCCGGCCTTAATTAAGTATATGGTAACGAAATCAAAGGAATACGATGTGGTCGTACCGTCACTTGGGGAGGGAATGTTCGAACCCCTTCATGCACTTTATAAAAAATCCTGTTTACCTGCCATTGGACGGGCCATCAAATCAAATCAGGCGAGGATTATCAGCTTTTACTCCGAAGTAAAGGTGTTTGAGATAGGCAGAGAGGAAATAATCCGTCTGGATTCTGAATTGAGATCCTTCTTCAATATAAATACAAAAGAAGATTTAAAAAAAGCCCGGCAGCTTTTTAGGCCCGGGAGATATATCTCTTCTCACGGGTATCGATCTTGATACGCTCGCCATCTTTCATATACGCAGGCACCTGTATCACGAGGCCGGTCTCGGTAACTGCTGACTTGGTCTGAGCCGTCACAGTGGAACCCTTCATGACAGGCTCACACTCGACAATCGTCTGCTCAACTGTCACGGGAAGATCTATATTGATGACATGTCCTTTAAATATATGCAAAACAACCTCAAGTCCTTCCATTAAAAAGGGCTTTCTATCCCCAATCTGCTCTTCATGCAGGGTGTGTTGCTCGTAGCTTTCCCTATCCATAAAAACAAATTCTTCATTGTTCTGATAGAGGAATTGTCCTGGTCTTCGTTCAAAATCAGGCTCTTCAACCGTGTCCCCTCCCTTGAAAGTCATATCTATGACATGACCGGTCAGCAGGTTTCTTCCTTTGATCTTGATAAGCATGTTGGCGCCTCGGGCCGAAGGAGTCTGCTTGGTAATATCAATAACGATATAAGGTGTGTTGTCCTTTTGAAATACCTCTCCCCTTTTCAAGTCATTCACGATTATCTGTGCCATGTTAGTCTATCTCCCTATTATTATTTATTTTTAACATACCGGTTGTTAAAGACTCTTATACTAATATTGTAACATGGATTATGGTTTTGTAACCATAGGTTTTCATAACATTATATC
>JBLIRS010000011.1:0-21132 GCA_049472415.1 bacterium
GTTTAGAACGTCGTGAGACAGTTCGGTCCCTATCTGCCACGGGCGCAGGATATTTGAGAGGCTCTGTCCTTAGTACGAGAGGACCGGGATGGACGAACCTCTAGTGTGCCAGTTGTCATGCCAATGGCATCGCTGGGTAGCTATGTTCGGAAGGGGTAACTGCTGAAAGCATCTAAGCGGGAAACCCACCTCAAGATTAAATATCCCATCCTTTATGGAATAAGACTCCTTGGAGATGACAAGGTTGATAGGCTGGATGTGTAAGCACAGTAATGTGTTCAGCAGACCAGTACTAATAAGTCGAATGGCTTGACCATACTTAAAAAAAGAGGGGCGAAAGAATCAACCCCTTTCGCCCCTTTATATATTTTTTAGATTTAAAAGATTAGATAGGTTTTTTCAAGATTAAAATAGAAAAATTTTCTTTCGGTGACAATGGCGAAGAGGTCACACCCGTTCCCATACCGAACACGGAAGTTAAGCTCTTCAGCGCTGATGGTACTGCCTTCACAGGTGGGAGAGTAAGACGTCGCCGGGGGATAAAAAATAAAAAAGCCTGCTCATTAGCAGGCTTTTTTATTTTTTTCAAAAATTAAGTTTGACAACCTCTCAATATTCATTTATTCTATAAATTTCTATTTATAATCTTTTAAAAATTTAAACATAAATAAGCAATTAAAAACTAAAAAAGTGGAATATTTTAAGGCCATAGAGCAGTTTATAAATCATTTGGAGATTGAAAAGGGAGCTTCCTGGTATACCATAAAAAGCTATAGAGAAGATCTACTGCAATGGTCGGACTATATTTCTCAAAATCTTGAAAAGGACCGAGCGGACTCAGGCGATGGTTTTAGTATACAGTCTGTTGGGACCCAGGATATGATTAATTATATCTCATCTCTTTTCAGGAAAAAGCTTTCTAAAGCTAGTATAGCAAGAAAGATATCAACACTTCGGTCCTTTTTTAGGTATCTTAATAAACAGGGCATTCTGGAAATAAATCCATTACAGGATATTTCGGCGCCCAAATTCGTTCGTAAAAATCCGGATTTTATGACTATAGATGAAGTTTTCAGCCTTATGGATGCCCCGCTTGATAATGATCCCACCGGTCCCCGGGACAAAGCTATTCTGGAGTTATTGTATGCTACCGGTATAAGGGTTGGTGAGCTGGTATCACTAAATCAAGGTATGGTTGATTTCAATGAAGGGATCATAAGGGTAAAGGGAAAAGGGAAAAAAGAGAGGATTGTTCCTTTCGGGTCAAAAGCGAAGAAGGCGTTAGAGATATATTTGAGTTCCGGAACTTGTGAAAGGGCCTGGAATAAGCCTTTGTTCCATAACAATAGAGGTGAAAGACTTTCACAAAGGTCGGTCCACCGTTTGGTTAAGAAATATTGCAGAAAGATATCCATAAAGAAACAGTTAAGCCCTCATGCTATCAGGCATACATTTGCCACGCATCTTCTGGAATCAGGTGCGGATTTGCGTATTATTCAGGAACTTCTGGGGCATTCTTCCCTATCTACTACGCAGAAATATACACATATCAATCTGGACAGATTGATGTCAGAATATGACAAGGCGCATCCTAGGGCTTAGAAGGGGGATGGAATGATACAATCCACTACTATTCTTGTTGTAAGAAAGGGAAGCCAGACGGTTGTCGGTGGAGACGGACAAGTCAGTTTAGGGAATACTATCTTAAAACATAATGCAAAAAAGGTCAGACGGATGTATAAAGATCAGGTGGTAGCCGGTTTTGCAGGTTCTGTAGCCGATGCTTTTGCACTTTTTTCACGTTTTGAGACAAAACTGGATGAGTATTCCGGACAACTTTCGAGGGCGGCTGTTGAAATGGCAAAGGACTGGCGAACAGACAGGGTCTTGAGAAAATTGGAGGCCCTTTTGGCAGTAGCGGATAAAGAACATTCTTTTATTATTTCCGGAAATGGTGATGTGATCGAGCCCGAGGATGGTATTATAGGTATCGGATCGGGAGGCCCGTATGCCGTCGCGGCGGCAAAGGCCCTGGTAGCGCATACGAATATGGGTGCCAGAGAGATAGTCGAGACTTCACTAAAGATCGCATCTTCAATTTGTGTGTATACCAATGAAAATATTATAATCGAGGAGGTTTGATTTGGAAAACTCCCTGAATCAGCTTACCCCCAAACAAATTGTATCTGAATTGGATCGATACATTATCGGCCAGAATGCAGCCAAGAGGTCCGTTGCCATTGCTCTAAGAAACAGATGGCGCAGACAGCAGCTTAGCCCGGATTTAAGAGACGAGGTCATGCCTAAAAATATTATTATGATTGGGCCGACCGGAGTCGGAAAAACAGAGATCGCCCGAAGGCTTTCCAAACTTGCCAATGCTCCTTTTTTAAAAATAGAGGCATCAAAATTCACAGAAGTGGGATATGTCGGCCGGGATGTGGAATCAATGATCAGAGATCTCACTCATCTTTCAGTTAATATGGTGAAGGAGGAACAGTCCAAAAAAGTAAAAGGAAAAGCTGAGGTGCAGGCAGAGGAAAAGCTGCTTGATTTGCTTCTCCCCTCGTCTGGTGTAAAAAAGCCCCAGGTTGGGGTAGTTTCGACTGATCAGGACCAGTTTTATTCGGAAAGAATGGAAGAAAAAGAGGAGGAATCCTTACATACCAGGGAAAAATTGAGGAATATGCTCAGACAGGGCCAATTGGATGATAGGATAGTGGAGGTGGAAGTGACTGAACGGAACATTCCTATGATTGAGATCTTCTCTGGTACAGGGCTGGAAGAAATGGATATAAATTTTAAGGATATGCTTTCCGGAATCTTTCCAAGCAAAAATAAGAAGAGAAAAATGAAGGTATCGGAAGCAAGAAATTTTTTGATTCAACAGGAGGCCCAGAGATTGATTGATATGGAAACTGTAGTGTCTGAAGCCATAAAAAGGGTTGAGCAATCCGGTATCGTCTTTTTAGATGAACTGGATAAGATCGCCGGCCGGGAAAGAGCTGCAGGTCCTGATGTCTCCAGGGAAGGTGTTCAGAGGGATCTTCTTCCAATTATTGAAGGTTCGACTGTATCCACGAAATATGGTTTGGTAAGGACAGATCATATCCTTTTTATCGCAGCCGGGGCTTTTCATGTTTCCAAACCTTCGGATCTCATTCCGGAATTACAGGGCCGGTTTCCCATAAGGGTAGAATTGTCCTCATTAGGCAAAGAAGAATTCGTACAAATACTTACAGAACCACGTAATGCCCTTATAAAACAATATTCCGCCCTGTTGTTAACGGAAGGAGTCGATATCCAGTTTACCCCGGATTCCATATCAGAGATAGCAAGCATCGCAGCGTATGTGAATGAGCGGACTGAAAATATTGGTGCAAGGAGACTCCACACAGTGATGGATAAACTTTTGGATGAGATCTCTTTTGATGCCCCGGACCTGTCCGGTCAAACCATAATCATAGATGCCCAGTCTGTCCAGGAGAAGCTGAAAGACATAATAAGGGATGAGGACCTGAGCAGATATATTTTGTAAAAATTTGAGAGAGATTAAATGGATCAGTCAAGTCTCCATAAGAGGGCAAAATCTTTAGTCGAAGCCCTTCCGTATATCAAAGAGTTTTTTAGAAAGACCATAGTAATAAAGTTCGGTGGAAGCGCAATGATTCAAGATAGCCTGAAGAACGATTTTGCTCTGGACGTGGTGCTTTTAAAATATGTGGGTATGAATCCGGTCATTGTTCATGGCGGTGGCCCTGAAATTACCTCATGGTTGGAAAAGCTGGGTAAAAAGAGTAGATTCGTGAACGGCCTGAGGATTACAGATCCGGAATCCATGGACGTTATCGAGATGGTCCTTGTAGGCAGGATCAATAGGGAGATCGTCAATTTGATAAATCAACAGGGTGGCTGTGCTGTCGGCCTTTCCGGCAAAGATGGGGAATTGATTCGGGCAAGGAAGATGGGGCTTCAGGGTGCGGAGAATAAAAAAGATATGATAGATATGGGAATGGTAGGTGAAGTTGAAGCCATCAATCCAAGGATTATAGAAGTCCTGGACGAAGGACGTTTTATTCCTGTTATCTCTCCTGTAGGAGTGGATTCAAAAGGTGAGACGTTCAATATTAACGCGGATCTGGTTGCCGGGCATATCGCATCTTCTCTGAAGGCTGAAAAGCTGGTTATCCTTACGGATGTTTCAGGTGTGCTTGATGAAACAAAAAGACTTATTCCTACCCTTTCATATGATAAGGTTTCAGAGCTTATTGCCGGCGGAGTCATTCAGGGCGGCATGAAACCTAAACTTGCCTGCTGCATGGAGAGTTTGGAAAATGGAGTTAAAAAAGCCCATATTATAGATGGCCGGATAAGTCATGCTTTATTATTGGAAATATTCACGGACACCGGTGTAGGTACTGTAATCTTCAAAAATGAGAAGATAAATTAATCGGACCTTCCAGATCAACTTATCCAATAATATTTAGTTTGGTATTTTGTATACTTTCAAGAGTCATTAACTTCTCGAAAACCAATGGGTTTTTGAATAGCTGGGGCTTCAAATAACTTGATCGGAGAAAACAATAATGAACAATGAAGATATTCTTCAGTTAACAGCCGAATATGTCGCTCCCACTTATAACCGCTTTGGCATACCGATGGTTCGGGGTAAAGGTTGTCTTTTGTGGGACGCGGAAGGAAATGAATATCTGGATTTTGTTAGTGGTCTCGGTGTAAATAATACCGGACATTCTCACCCTCATATTATCGATGCCATCAAAAGACAGGCCGGAGAACTCATCCATGTATCCAATCTTTTCCATATACCCCAGCAAGCCCAATTGGCTAAAGAATTGGTATCACGAACCTTTCCGGGCAAGGTGTTTTTTGCCAATAGCGGTGCAGAGGCAAACGAGGCGGCTATAAAACTGGCAAGAAAATATGGTCAGTGTTCAAAACCGGGCTGCATAGAGATTATAACGGCATATGATTCATTCCATGGCAGGACGTTTGCCACTCTGACAGCAACCGCTCAGGCGAAATACCAAAAGGGTTTCCATCCCCTTTTGCCCGGTTTTATTTATGTGCCTTATAATGATCTTTCTGCAATGGAGGCTGCCGTTACCGATAATACAACAGCAATAATGGTTGAGCCGATTCAGGGTGAGGGCGGGGTAAACGTGCCTTCTCCTGGATACCTTCCGGGATTGAGGGATCTATGTGACAGGAAAGGAATCCTTTTGATCCTGGATGAGGTCCAGACAGGGATAGGAAGGACAGGAAAACTCTTTAATTTTCAATATTACGATATGGAGCCGGATATCATAACCATGGCCAAATCACTCGGAGGAGGTGTCCCTATCGGTGCCATGCTGGCAAAAAACGAGGTCATAGAAACCTTTCTTCCGGGAAGTCACGCATCCACATTCGGCGGAAACTATCTGGCCTGCTCGGCAGGTTTGGCTGTTCTTGAGGCTATTGATAAGGAAGGAATGCTTGAGAATTGTCAACGTATGAGTAATATACTGTTCAAAGATCTCAGAGATATTGCCGGAGATTGCGGATTTATAAAAGAGGTTCGTGGTAAGGGGCTCATGATAGGGATAGAGCTGTATGGTGAAGGGAAGGATATTGTCAAAAAATGTCTGGAAAAGGGACTTATAATAAATTGTACAATGGATAGGGTCCTAAGACTTCTTCCTCCCCTTGTTATAACTCAAAAGGAAGTGGATCGCGCGTTGGATATATTTTCCGAAACCATAAAGGATTTCAGTTGATGAAGAAGGACCTTTTGACTATTCTGGATCTGACAAAACAGGATATCCTTGCTATCCTCCAAAGGGCAAAAGAGTTAAAGGAGGACCTTAAAGCGGGCATGCCCCATCAGACCCTTCAAGGAAAGACAATGGCCATGATGTTCCAAAAGCCATCCACCAGGACCAGGGTTTCTTTTCAAACAGGGCTCTTTCAGATGGGGGGACAGGCCCTGGATTTGAATATGGATGACCTGCAGATAGGCAGGGGAGAACCTATCCGGGACACTGCCCGTGTGCTCTCCCGGTATGTGGATATCATACTTGTCAGAACATTTAAACAAAAAGAGGTGGAGGACCTTGCGAGACATGCTGTAATTCCTGTGATCAATGGATTGACGGACCTTTTTCATCCCTGTCAGGTCCTGAGTGACCTTTTCACCATACAGGAGCATTTGAAGAGCCTGGAAGGAGCCATTATAGCTTATGTGGGGGATGGTAATAATGTTGCCCACTCCTTGCTGACCGCCGCAGGGGTGATTGGTTTGGACCTGCGTATGGCCTGTCCGGCAGGGTTTGGTCCGGATCGGGCAATAGTTGAATGTGTTCAGGTGCTGGCGAGACAGTCGGGGAGCAAGATACAGATATCTGAAGATCCTAAAGAAGCGGTTTCAGGAGCAAATGTTGTATATACGGATGTTTGGATTAGCATGGGGCAGGAAAGAGAAGCGGAGGAAAAAAGAAGGCTTTTTAACGGATTCCAGATCAACAGGGATCTTTTAAAGGCGGCCAGGCCTGATGCATTGATAATGCATTGCCTGCCTGCCCACAGGGGGGAAGAAATAACAGAAGATGTGCTTGAAGGGGAGAATTCGGTGGTTTTTGACCAGGCAGAAAATCGCCTCCATGTTCAAAAGGCCATTGTTGAAATCCTAATAAAAAAAAATGAAAGGGATAGAGGGTGTCAAAGGAAAAATCAAATATAAATAAGGTGGTTCTTGCTTATTCAGGGGGGCTGGATACATCGGTCATAATAAAATGGCTCGAAGAAAGATATGGATGCCACACAATCGCCGTTTTAGTGGATTTGGGACAGGGCGAGGACATGACGCTTCTTAAAGACAAGGCCTATAATGCAGGCGCGGCAAAAGTGATCGTTAAAGACGTAAGGGAGGAGTTTCTGAGAGATTTTTGCTTTCCGGCGCTTGCTGCCCACGCAATTTATGAAGGAAAGTATTTGCTTGCGACAGCCCTTGGACGTCCCCTTATTGCTAAGGAACTCGTAAACATCGCATCCTCGGAGTGCGCGGATGCAATAGCTCATGGCGCAACAGGGAAAGGGAATGATCAGGTGCGATTCGATTGCTCTATTATGGCCCTGGCCCCTGATATAAAGATTATCGCCCCTTTAAGAAGTCCGGAGTGGGAATTCGGCTCCAGGGAAGAGGAGATAGAATATGCAAAAAAGCATAATATACCCGTTCCCGTGACTAAGGAAAGGCCCTATAGCCTGGACAAGAACCTCTGGGGAATGAGTATAGAATGTGGTGTGCTGGAGGACCCCTGGGTTGAGCCCCCTGAAGATACATTCTTTATGGTAAATAGAATAGAAGAAACGCCGGATGATCCCGAGTATGTGATAATAGGATTTGAGAAGGGCATTCCGACCCATTTGCACGGGAAAGCTGTGCAGCCCGTAAGACTTATGGAGCAGTTAAACGAAATAGGCGGCAGGCATGGTATAGGAAGGTCCGATCTTGTTGAGAACAGACTCGTGGGCATAAAATCCAGGGAGATTTATGAAGCGCCCGGAACAACAATCCTTTGGCACGCGCACAGGGAATTAGAAGCACTTGTCCTGGACAGAGAGACGTTTCATTATAAAGAATCAATCGCCCTGAAGTATTCGGAAATTGTATATTATGGTTTATGGTTTTCTCCTCTGAGAGAGGCCCTGACAGCATTTATCGAAAAACTTCAGGGTCTGGTCAACGGAGAGGTGCGGCTAAGACTTTACAAAGGCCAGTGTGTCCCGGTAGGCAGAACATCTCCTAATTCCCTTTACGACCTTAGCCTTGCCACCTATGGGGCGGAGGATGCCTTTGACCATAGGGCGGGTGAATATTTCTGCCAGATCTGGGGTTTGCCTCTCAAGGTAGGGGGACGGGTCCGGAATAAAAAAATGCAAAATGAAAATATCAAAATGAAAAATGAAAAATGAAAAATTTATGAGTCTGTTGAGATTAATTTTAAAAATAAAAGAAAAATAAAAGGGGACGGTTCTATTTTTAAATTGAAAAAAATGTCCATTGATTACTTTGATGCCTTTTTAGATTTTATTAAGATTAATTCCTTTGAAAAGGGAAACTCATTAAACAGTCATCTAGGTTTGTTTCATAATGGTAAATGAAAATGTCCGATAGGGACTTACAAAAAAAAGGAAAGACCGAAAAGCCCTGGTCCGGGAGATTCCAGCAGGGAACCCATCCGGATGTGGAAAGGTTTACCTCATCCCTGGATTTTGATAAACGGCTATATCCTTTTGATATTCAGGGGAGTATTGCTCATGCAAGAATGCTTGGGTCAGTGGGTTTAATCTCTAAACGGGAATCTGAGGAATTGATCAGAGGCCTCAAAGAAATAAAAGAAGAGCTTGATAATGGCCAATTCCCTTTTAATCCATCGCTTGAAGATATACATATGAATATAGAGAGCAGACTTATCCAGAAACTGGGACCTGCCGGAGGCAAGCTCCACACAGCCCGAAGCCGGAATGATCAGGTGGCTTTGGATATGAGGCTTTATATCATGAATGAGTTGAATGGAATCCTTGAACAGTTGAGGTCTCTCCAGGAAGCCATATTAAACAAGGCCCGGGATCATATACAAACCCTTATGCCCGGTTATACTCACCTTCAGCGGGCCCAGCCCGTAGTATTTGCGCATCATCTTATGGCATATTTTGAAATGTTTAAGCGGGACAGAGAGAGATTCGGGGATTGCCTCAGAAGGGTCCTGGTTATGCCCCTTGGCTCCGGGGCTCTTTCAGGCTCTACGCTCCCCATTAACAGGGAATCGGTTGCCAGGGAACTGGGTTTTGATTCCATATCCGAAAACAGCCTGGATGCTGTCAGTGACAGGGACTATATCCTGGAATTCCTTTCTGCCTCCTCAATCCTGATGATGCATTTGAGCCGCTTCGCGGAGGAAATAATTCTATGGACCACAACAGAGTTTGGATTTGTTGATCTGCCTGATTCTCTTTGCACCGGAAGCAGCCTTATGCCCCAGAAAAAGAACCCTGACCCCATGGAACTGGTGAGAGGTAAGACAGGAAGGGTATATGGACACTTAATGAGCCTGCTGGTAACAATGAAAGGCCTTCCCCTTTCTTATAACAGGGATATGCAGGAGGACAAAGAACCCCTGTTTGATACTGTGGATACACTTAAAGGCGCGCTTTCAATTATTAAATTGTGTGTTGAAAAAATGCGTTTAGCGGAGGACCGAATGCGGGCGGCCCTGGATACAGGATTTCTCGAGGCAACAGATCTTGCTGAATATCTGGTAAAAAAGGGAGTGCCTTTCAGAGAGGCACACCATATAGTTGGTAAGGTTGTGCTGGAGGCATTTAATAAAGGATGCCGGAATTTATCCTCTTTTTCTGTGGAGGATCTGAAGGAGTATAGTGAGTATTTTGACGAGGATGTCGTCTCATATCTTAACCCGGATGCTGCTGCTGCACGGAAAAATATACCCGGAGGCACATCCCCTTTAAAGGTGAAAGATGCCATAGCAAGGGCTGAAGAATATTTGAAATCCATATAAAAGGTGTTGAAAAAGGGAAAAAAAAGAAGATGAATCATTTCCAGTATATTGATGAAGAATTGTTTTGTGAGGATGTCCCTGTCGTTGATATAGCCGAGGATGTGGGGACCCCTGTATATATTTACAGCAGCAGGACATTGAATCACCATGCAGAGGTCTATGAAAAGGCCTTTGAGCAGATGGATCATCTTTCCTGTTATGCTGTAAAGGCTAATTCCAACCTTTCGGTTATAAGCATTTTCGCGAAGAAAGGGATGGGGGCCGATGTTGTCTCAGGTGGTGAGATTTTTCGTGCCCTCAAGGCAGGTGTGCCGGCAGAAAAGATCGTTTTTGCGGGTGTTGGAAAGACACAGGCTGAAATAGAATACGCCCTCAATAAGGGGATACTGATGTTCAATTGTGAATCCTCTGCCGAGCTGACCTTATTGGATCAGGTGGCAAAGGGAACAGGAAGGCCTGCGCCTGTAGCCTTAAGAGTGAATCCGGATATAGACGCTGCCACACATCCCTATATATCCACAGGGCTTGAGAAGAACAAGTTTGGTCTGGGTATGGATCAGGCCTTTCATGAATACATAAAGGCCAGAGATATGGCGGGTGTGGAAATTGTTGGGATGCATACCCATATAGGGTCACAAATCACTAACCTCAGCCCTTTTCGGGATGCGTTGGAGAGGCTGCATTTACTTGTAAAAAGATTGAATGAGGAAGGCATACGGATTCAATATCTGGATATCGGCGGGGGACTCGGTATCCGTTATAAAGAAGAGGAGCCTCCAAGTCCTTCGGAATGGGCACAAACTCTTCTGCCCATAGTTAAAGGCCTGGATTGCAGGATTATCTCGGAGCCGGGAAGGGTTTTGGTGGGAAACGCGGGTATCCTGGTCACGAGAGTGTTGTATTTCAAATCCGGCTCTGTAAAAAGGTTTGCAATTGTCGATGCGGGGATGAATGACCTGATCCGGCCTTCTCTTTACCAGTCTTACCATGATATACTGCCGGTTCAAAAGCGTAAAGGAGAAATGGATATAATAGACGTTGTTGGGCCCATATGCGAATCCGGGGATTTCCTGGCAAAGGACAGGTCCATGGCCATTCCAAAGCCGAATGATCTTCTGGCTGTCATGAGCGCCGGCGCATACGGTTTTACAATGTCCTCGAACTATAATTCAAGGCCTCGGGCAGCGGAGGTGATGGTTGATGGATCGGGGTTCAGGGTAATAAGGGAAAGAGAAACATTTGAGGATTTAATACGGGGGGAAAGCCTGTAATGGATCGGATCCCGTTTTTCAAGATGAGCGCATGCGGCAATGATTTTTGCCTTATTGACAACAGAAAGGGGGTTTTCCCGCAACCTGCCGGACCTGCCATCAGATCCATCTGCAGGAGGCGTATCTCTCTGGGCGCTGATGGCGTAATCCTTGTGGAGAATTCGAATGTTGCATCCTTTAAGATGCGATATTATAACGCAGACGGTGGAGAGGTGGAGATGTGTGGTAATGGCGCAAGGTGTATTGCACGCTTTGCCTATTTAAACGGGATTTCGTCTCAAAAAACGAGTTTCGAAACACAGGCGGGCCTTGTTGATGCAGTGGTTTCAGAGAAGGGAGCAAAGATAAAGATCAGTGATGTAAAATTTTCTCCTGAAGAGGGCAGGATTTCATTACCGGATGTTATTCCCGATCATGATGTTTACTTCCTTGTAGTTGGTGTGCCTCATGTGATCTGTTTCGTAAATGATCTGGAATCCATGGATGTAATGAATTTAGGGAAAAAAATACGGTATCATACCCTTTTTGAACCCAAAGGCACGAATGCCAATTTTATAAAGATTATGGGACCCGGCTCTCTCATGATAAGGACTTATGAACGGGGCGTAGAGGAAGAGACGCTGGCATGCGGAACGGGCTCCACCGCTTCTGCCATTGCCGCCGCCGCCCTTGGCCTTGTTTCACCGCCTGTTGAAGTCATGACAAGGAGCGGATGCCCTTTGAAAATAGATTTTAAGAGGAAGGAAGAGAACTTCAGCCCGTTATGGCTGGAGGGAGAGGCCCGTGTAGTATACAGCGGGGAACTCTGGCTGAACGAGAATGCTTTGGAATGAATTTAAGCTTGAAGCTTCAGGCACTTCAAAAGAGGAAGGGGAAAAACTATGTTGCAAGGATCTATGGTTGCCATTGTCACACCCTTTAAGGATGGGAAAATAGATGAGACAAGATTCAGGGAATTAATAGAGTTTCATATTACGGAGGGTATCTCAGCTATCGTCCCCTGTGGCACCACTGGTGAATCCGCTACTCTGACCCATGAGGAGCATGACAAGGTGGTCAAAATTGCGGTTGAGTGTGTGGCAGGGAGGGTGCCTGTTGTGGCAGGCACAGGTTCAAACAGCACACAGGAAGCAGTCGACCTGACAAAACATGCGCAAAACTCAGGCGCTGACGCGGCACTCCTTATCACCCCTTACTATAACAAACCTACTCAGCAAGGGCTCTATGAATACTTTAAGTCAGTAGCGGATGCTGTGGATATCCCTATTATCCTTTACAATGTTCCCGGAAGAACAGCCGTCAATCTTCTTCCCCAGACCGTTGCCCGGCTCGCGGAAATAGAAAATATCAAAGCCATTAAAGAGGCAAGCGGCTCTATTGCCCAGGTTTCGGAGATCTTAAATCTGTGCGGATCAAAGATAACCGTTCTGTCGGGCGATGATGCCCTGACCTTTCCCATCATGGCGATTGGGGGCATGGGTGTTATATCCGTAGCCGCCAACATAGTTCCTTCCAGGATGGCAGCAATGGTAAACGCCTGTCTGGATGGATCATGGGAACAGGCACGCAATCTTCACCTGAGCCTCTTTCCCCTTTTTCAATCCATGTTCTTTGAGACGAATCCCATACCGGTTAAGACTGCCCTTGCCATGATGGGGAAGATTGAAGAAGAATTCAGATCGCCCTTATGTCCCATAAGCGCTGCCAACAGGGAAAAACTATCCGAGGTGTTGAAGATGTATAAGATTATTTAGATGGTTACAACTTTAGGCACTTAACACTTTAGGCACTTTAGGCACTTAATTTATTGTCTTAAAGGTTGGAGGGAAGAAACAAATGAGAGGGTCTGAAAATAGTCTGCATGTGGTTGTATGCGGGGCCGGAGGCAGAATGGGCGGCCGGATCATCCATGCCATACAAAATACCCCGGGAGTAGTGCTCGCGGCAGGTGTGGAAAGGTCAGGACATCCGGTTCTGGAGAAGGGAATAGCCCAGTATGTGGGTATCCCGGAGCTGACAGCCCCTGTAGTCTCGGATCTTGGCGAGGTTATAGACCGGACTGACGTTGTCATTGATTTTACGGCACCGGAAGCAAGCCTTGCCCATCTTCAAATTGCAAAAACCAAAAAAACAGCCCTTGTGGTAGGTACAACCGGTCTTGATAATGATCAAACGGGAAAATTTGAGGAAGCGGGAAATGAAATAGCTATCTGCCTTTCACCGAATATGAGTGTCGGGGTGAATCTCCTTTTTTCCCTCGTAGGCCAGGTTGCAAGCATCCTTGGGGAGGAATACGATCCTGAGATAATCGAGATCCACCATCGGCTTAAAAAGGATTCTCCGAGCGGAACTGCATTGAAACTTGCCCGTATACTTGCGGAGGCAAGAGGATGGGACCTTGAAAAAACAGGGAATTATGGCAGAAAGGGGATCATAGGCCCCCGCAAAACCGAGGAGCTAGGCATACACGCAGTAAGAACAGGTGACGTGGTGGGAGAGCATACGGTAATTTTTGGGGGTCCCGCTGAGCGGGTTGAGTTGATTCACCGCGCCCACAGCCGGGATGTATTTGCCTATGGCGCGGTGAGGGCCGCCTTGTTTGTTGCAAAGGCAAGACCCGGTTTCTATGACATGCAGGATGTGCTTGGATTAAGGGGTTGATTTTATGTCCAAATTAGTTAGATTCCAATATAATTCTATGAGTTGTCACGGTTTAATGGAGGGAGACAGGATCTGGAGGATCTCCGGGACCTTTTATGAATCCTGGGAAAAACAGGATGATCCTTTGTCATTATCGGACGTGAAGCTCCTGCCGCCATGCCAGCCTTCAAAGATTGTGGCGGTAGGACTTAATTACAGGGACCATGCCGCGGAGCTGAATATGGAAATGCCGGTTGAGCCGATACTCTTCATAAAGCCGGGTACGACTGTTTGCGGCCCGGGTGACTACATAAAATATCCGCCCCTCTCAGAACAGATAGATTATGAAGCAGAGCTGGGCATAGTCATCCAGAGAACCACAAAAGACATCGATCCCTCAGAGGCCGTTGAATATATCCTTGGTTACACCTGCGTCAATGACATAACAGCCCGTGATCTCCAGAAAAGGGACGGACAGTGGACGCGTGCAAAATCCTTCGATACCTTTTGCCCGATCGGCCCGTGCATAGAGACTGATATGGACCCTACCGATTGCAGGGTGGAGTGTTTCCTGAATGGAGATGTGAAACAAAGCTCTTCAACAGCCAATCAGATATTTTCTCCCTTTTTTCTTGTAAGTTTCATAAGCCGTGTAATGACACTTCTCCCAGGTGATGTAATTGCCACCGGGACACCGCCCGGGGTGGGTCCCATGAAGATCGGTGATGAGGTGGAGGTGGCAGTGGGCGGCATCGGGAGGCTGAAGAATTATGTCATCTAAAAAATTTACACCCAATGCCCTCGCTTCCGGCATAGGGAGTTTGCCCCATACCGATCCCAACGAAGCGTGCAGGCTTGTATGGGAGCTTTTGCCGGAAGTCCCCTTTTGGCCGCAACTGCCCAAAAGATCACCACTGGAGAATATGTACTATCAGTACGCAGAAAATATGCCCGGCCTTATGGTCAAAGGTGACGGGGGCTTTTATATAGATGACGGCAAGGATGGTTTTTATGAAGAGCTTGAGAAATTCTACCAGACATTTTTGTCCGAAGATGTCAAGCCCTTTCGTATTTCCGAAGAATATGCGGCCGGATTATACAAATGGCTGGAGGGTAAAGAACATCTGAGATCAGCATGCGCCATTAAAGGCCAAATCACAGGGCCCATCAGCTTCGGGCTTCAGGTGACACAGGAAGACAGAAGATCCATACTCTATAATGATACCCTGAGAGATGTAATGAACAAACAGCTCCTGCGAAAGGCCCAATGGCAGGTAGCCATTATGAAACAAATACATCCAAGGCCTGTCATGTTCATTGACGAGCCTTACCTTGCAGCATTCGGGTCCGCGTTTACAAGCCTGGACCGGGAGACAGTGCTCTCATTATTCAAAGAGATATTTTCCGGGATCGACAGCATAAAAGGTATACATTGCTGCGGAAACACGGACTGGTCGCTGCTGCTGGATTGCGGACCGGACATCCTGTCATTTGACGCCTATTCATACATGGATTCCATCTTTCTATATAAAGAACACCTGGTCCGGTTTCTGGATCTCGGAGGTATCATAGCGTGGGGGATCGTGCCTACCGATGAATCGGACATCAGTAAAGAAACCCCGGAAGCCTTGCTGGCCAGGCTTGATTCAGCATGGGAGAGATTGACCGGCCTGGGTTTTGATCTAAAAACAATACTGGCTCAATCTATCATCACCCCTTCCTGCGGTTTAGGCAGTCTGTCCGGACCACAGGCAGCAACAGAGGCCTTCCGCCTGACAAGACAGATCTCCGATAATATCCGCTCAAAATTCGGTCTGGCCTGATAAAGTTTTAAAAGGCACATGTGCTTTTATAAAGTAAGATCTATGACACTGAAAGAAGATAATTATCATAGGTTTTATCTTTGTACTTTTTGGTTGTTTTTCTGATGTACATAGGTAACCATGTATCATAATATATTCTTTATGGCAAATCATATTAAAAACTGTTTCGTCACTTTTTTGAAATTTATTTTTGTTTAATGGCTCATTTTTTATACTCTTTACCATGTGAAAATGCCTATTTTTGTTTTTGGTGAATTTTTACTGTGCCAAAAATTCAATCTGATAAGCCCTTTCTGTGGAAGTTGGGCTAAATATTTGTCTTGACAAAAATTGAAAATACTGGTTATAATTTTTTATAGAAAAGCGAGTTCCTATCACTAAAACACACGAAGCATTTTAACAGATGGAAGGATATTATTATCAGGTCGGTACATAACGGGGCTGAGGCCCTTCGATAACGTCAATTTCGGCACCCAGCGGGGTATATTATACGGAACTCTCAGGAGGTGATAGGTGAACAGGTCTTCATTCATAGATTACTACGATCTTTTGCAGATCAGCCCTAAAGCTGCAGAAGATACGATCCAACAAATGTTTCGCCATTTAGCCAAAAAATGGCATCCCGACAATCCTCAAGGCGATCCTAAACAATTCGAATTGCTGGTTGAAGCCCACAAAACACTGATAAATCCCGAAAAACGTGTGGCCTACGATCTCAGATACCAAAAATTCTGGGAAGCCAAGTGGAATCTGGCGGCCGTTGCCGCAGACGGTCGGACGTTTCATGAGGACAGCGAAGTGCGGGAAAGCCTGCTTTCTCTGTATTACGTGCAACGTAGAAGCAAGATGAACGATCCCGGACTTGCAGAGATTGAGGTCGCCCGCCTGATAGGAGTTCCGATCGATCTTATCGAGTTTCACATCTGGTACCTGAAAGAAAAGGGGTGGATTCAGCGGCTCGAAAACGGCAAGCTGGCACTTACCGCCCTGGGTGTCGATGAGGTGGAGAAGAGGCGCCTGCGGCTGAATGAAAACCGTCTGCTTGAAGCGCGTGAAGCCGGATTACAAAAAACAAGGACCCTGAAACAGATTAAGGCCCCATTAGCCCCACGCTGATTAAATCCGAGAATTTTCAATAAAACTGGAGCTATGGTCACAACCATATTTTCCCTTTTGTATTCCAACAGCATAACTGACTGGTGGCGCATTCTGCCCGTAACTATGCTGTTGTATGGAAGGAGCAGTGAGCCGCTCCGGGGTTGTCAGAGCTTCTAATACTTGAGAGGCGAGAGTCTTCGACAATTCAGGGATAGTTCAATACAAAGCAGTCTTCACATAACTAAGAGGGCTATCCAGGAGATCGTGGATATGCCCGATCCTCAGATAGATCTCTTCATCCGCTTCTGCCTGCAGAACAATGGTCGGCTTACAGAGCGAAAATGTGCAAGTTACTTTAATTTTCTGTCGGAGGATGAAATTTCCAGAATGGAACAGGCGATCATTTCCGCCTATGGAAGCAAAACGGGAAACAATGTATGCAGGATAGAGGGATTAGATTGTTGCTGACCAAGTATACTCAGGTAAATTCAGTATTGAGCAGAGTTGCATTGGTTGATGCGGATAATTGAATTTCCCCCCCGCCATCTCAAGGCCATACCTAACAAGTTCTTTTATCATTGGAAATCTTAAACTGGTTCTCCTCCACAAGAACTCAAGATGACAAAAAGTTCTGCTTTGGAGTTGTCAAACAGAAAATCAATGGGCTTCTGGGCGAGTTCGCATGTGATATTCTTTTTATTCCATATTCGGGGTAAAACAATATTCACATCACAAATCGCAGTTTTCAGTTATAAATAATGCAAGATGTCTTATTGGTCTCATTGGCCTGTCTGAAAAGGGACAACCCCCTAAAAAAACAATCCGGATTATTAACTTATGGTTCGCGCTTACATCAAAGGCAGAAGGTGTTTACTAACGAACATCCGTAGATAACAAAAAGCCTATAATCTTCCTGCAAATAAGACTGTAAGCCTCACATTTACAAACATAAAAGGCAGGGTCGCAGCAATGACCCTGCCTTTTGTTTTTATATGGATCGTTTAGCTAAACAAACCTGAATAAAGTTTCTTCCCTAATCCTCCTCAACACCTATAATAACATTTGTTGCTTTTATAACCGCAGAAACATTTTTTCCTTCTTTGAGCTTCAGGCTTTCAGCAGAAGTCTTTGTAATTATGGATGTTATTTCAATTCCATTTCCCAGGTCCACAATGATTTCAGAATTAACTGCCCCTGTAACAATCTTTTTTATTTTGCCATTTAAGACATTTCTTGCACTGAGCTTCATATCTTGTCCCTCCTTGTTAAATTTTTTTATATATATTATTAGATAAATCTACCTTTTAGGTAGTTGAGAGGACACAATACTTAATTACTCCTTTAAAAAAGGATGGTTGAACTCCAAATGCTTAACTTGATGATATCGACTATAAATTTGTTTGATGAATTAAGGTGCCTTATAAAAATATACCACTATTCTAAAAAATAGCAAAGGAATTGGTCAAAAACATTTGAAAAGAAGTCAACTCCAAATAATCCCTTGTAGTTAAAAAAAGTATCAGAGAACCGAACATTCCTTTTCCAACAATAATTCCGGCTCCTGTTCAAGGACCATATTTTTGAATATGGGCACACAGAAGGTGTAATGCTGGTTTGCCCTGGATAGGATAAAGGCAAGCTCCAGGCGGGCCAGGGATTGCTTCACATGTTCTGCCTCGTAAGCACACCGGTGCTCATCCAGGATACGAAGAAGGTCTGCCAGGGTGAATGATTCTTTCTTGATAGTGGCATAGACAATGATCCGGTCAAGGCGGTTCGCCTTATCCTCGGATGACAGGACTTCCCATCCGGACAGGGCCGAGCGTATTGCATGGCTGTTGACAGCCCGTTCCATGTCTTTTTTTGAAATGACCCGTTTTTGCATATCCAGTTGCTGCAATATTTCATTACAGGTGATGGCAATGAGATTTGCCCGGCCCCCTGTTTTTTGGATAATGGCCTTAACCAATCCCTCAGATTCATACCGAATATTCAGTAAATGCATCGGTTTTGTTGCCAGCTCAAAGCAGGCCTCTTCTTCCAGTGCACTAATTAAAAGGGTTTCAGCGAAGTTCTTGACCGGGGAGTGATAGTCAAAGGTGGCTGCATGGTAAAGGCCCCAGAACCCGGCAAGGATGAAATGGCAGTGGCCCTCTTCACTCAGACCGCGAAACAGGTGAAGGGTCTTATACCCGGTTTTGGCCTCTGCTTCTATGAACTTGTCCACTTCATCGATCAGAAAGAGGTAGCGTTTGCGCTTTTTTATCTGTCCCATCTCCTTGAGCAGGACAGGGAGATCTGTGTCCGGAGGAAAATCGAGGGCAGATGCCAGGTGGCCTCTGATCTCCTCGCTGTTTAGAACTATATAATAACAGGCCACATTGGGATCATCCCTGTACCTGCGCTCAACCGCTTTAAGCAGGCTCGATTTTCCCAGTTGCCTCCCTCCCACCACAAGATAGTTTGAGGGCTCCCTCTGCATAATGTGCGCAAGCGATTGAAAGCGGCCGAAGAAGACATTCTCCTTATTCACTCCCCCTCTTGTCTGATATGGTGAGATGCGGGTTACCTTGACCTGGGTGGCGATCAATCCGGCAAGGGCCTCTGCAGGAGAAGGGGAAAGAAGCAGTCCGGTAAGCCCCTGGCTGTCGGGAGTGACAAGCATGTTGGCAGGATTTTGGGACATCTTGTGCAGATCGGCCTGCTGCTGTTTTTCAGTGGATATGATTATACATACCTGATATTGGGCATCTTCCTTTTGTTTAAGCGTCATCAGGACCTGGGATGCACTCATGCCTTCAGGTGGGAATACCAGCAGACATTGATCCATATTCAGCATAAAATCATTGCCCATGCGGACACTGTAAACCTGGGGTAGGGGTTGGCCCCCATCTTTTTCCTGCCAGAATGCATCCTTTTGCATCTCTGCACCCAGGTGCTTAACAAGCATCTCACAGCGCGTCCCGCTGTCCGGGTTTTCATAGAATCTTATTGCCTCATCGAGCTGGCACGTTGCAATATCATTGGAAGACAATACCGTATCCAGTCTGTGTGTTCTCTGAAGCATTCGCAGCGCCTGGGACAATTGTTCGATGGGAAGCCGGCTGAGCGATTCAGGGGATGCGGATAGCCTCACCACCAGAGGATGGCGGTATAAACGCAGGTAATAAACCCCTATAAGACTTCCTGCAAACAGGAAAAGAAACAGCAGATACATGAACCAGGGCGGACTCGGAAGGATTATCCTTTGCCCGGAAAAACTCCAGACATGCACTGGATGTTCCGTTTTAGCGGCATAGAGCTGTAAAGGGGTGTCTTTGTCAACCTTTAACGCTACAGGTGGTGTATTTGGATCAGTTTGCAATTTTTGAGGTATTACAAAGGAAAGTGTGATGGTTTCATCCCTTTTGATCTGCTCCCGGGTAACCCTGTCCAAAGGCTGATTAGCAATGGATGCCTGAAATTCGGTTTCGGACAGGAGGTCCTGATTACCCGCGTTTTTTAAAGACACAAGCAATGTGGAGGGCTCCTCCTTTTGTGTTTCTTTGTTTATCAACTTTAGAAGGGGCCTGATGACCTTTTTTTTTAAATATGCCAGGATGTCCTCCTCCTGTACCTTTGCCTCTATCAATTCCAGACGGGGTGTATGTACCTTTACGGGAATTTGCACGGAAACCGGTTCTGTGAATGCAGAGGTGATCATAAGAGAGAGAAGGGTATCCCTTCCCCTGGGGTTTTCATATTCACTCAATACAGAGACCCTGCATGCCAAGTCTACCATTTCGCCAGGCGCCAGAACGGTCTTTGTTTCGGGCGGATGGAAAACAGGACTTTTACCCTGATTCGGGTCCTGAATGATCCTTGTCCCGTTTGGGCTAAAAACCGGTTTTTCAGCTTCATTCGGATACTGAAAGACTTTTGTTCCTGACGGGGAAAAAACAGGCTTTTCACCTTTCACATCGTGTGTCACATTGACCCAGTACAACGGCCCCTTTCCGCTGTTTTTAAGAATTATTGTGAAGTCCGTTGCACTGCCGTCATATGTTTCAAGGTCCCCTGGTATTGAGACAACCTCCAGGTTTGATTCTTCTTCAGGTTTGGGAGGCAGTACAGGGCTTATTCCGCCATCTTCCCCCTTTTTAACCAATAATGTGCCATCGTCATAGCGCAGGCATTTACACTTTTTTTCTGGAGGAGGCTCGGGAGAAGCCCCGTGTTCTGAAAAAGGCCCGGAGGAGGATCCATTGAAGAGACAGGTAAACCAGGTACCTCCCTGACCCCCGGTGAATATCCCTTTTTGTGTTCCGGATAAGGTATCCCAAAGCCGCACAGTGTTATCCCAGGATCCGGAGGCGATGTTTTTGCCATCAGGGCTGAAGGCCACGGAGTAAACAGAGGCAGAATGGCCTTCAAAGCGTTTTACTTCCTTACCGGATGAGGTATCCCAAAGCCTCACGGTGTTATCCCTGGATCCGGAGGCGATGTTTTTGCCATCGGGACTGAAGGCCACGGAGGAAACAGAGTCTGAATGGCCTTTAAAGCGTTTTACTTCCTTACCGGATGAGGTATCCCAAAGCCGCACGGTGTTATCCGAAGATCCGGAGGCGATGTTTTTGCCATCGGGACTGAAGGCAACTGTATTGATAGCTGAGTTTTGGCTGATATGGTGAATAAGGGATTCGATGTCCTCAATCCTTTCTCCTTCAGGGACTATCGGCG
>JBLIRS010000110.1:0-9939 GCA_049472415.1 bacterium
CAGGCCGCCTGCGGAAGCCCCGAATCCCACCACAATAGGATCGTTCGATAAACTCTTGCCGGAGGCTGATCTGGTGGGGCCGAACTTGGTATTTTTCATATGACGACGAGATCTCTTTGTCTTTTCCATTATTCTCCCCCCCTTTGACATATTAAAGTCAAATAGGTTTCTGTAAACTGATCACATCAAGTCATTTTGATTTAGCCTGGGATCACTAAATCTATAGTCTTAACACTTCCTGCTGTTTGCGGTATGGGATTAAAAAACCTTAATGAATAAAACCAGTGGTGAGTAAATGACTAATTTATTTTTAAAGGAAAAAATTGAAGATATCTGGATGTTATGTGACTGGCCCCCCCCAGAGCCTCGGTTATAAAACTATTAACCTTATGCAATATAATTTTAAATAAATTTAAAATTTATATCAACAAATAGCATATTAACAAAGCATAAATTATAAATCAAGTATGAAATTGGATCGAAACAATCCTAATTATGATAATTCCGTCATCGGAAAGCAGGTCTTGAATAAACAGAATATTCTAAGCAATAATGCGAATGTGCAATGCTTATTATTCAAAAAGCTTTTTAAATTCCCCATAACCCTCTTTTTCTAAATCCTCTTTCGGGATGAAGCGAAGGGCGGCAGAGTTAATGCAATAACGCAGGCCGGTCGGAGGCGGACCGTCATCGAAAACGTGTCCGAGATGAGAATCGGCGTTCTTGCTTCTTACCTCTGTCCTTTTAGTAAATAGACTCCTGTCTTCCTTTTCTATGATATTTTCCTTGACAAGCGGCTCGGTAAAGCTGGGCCAACCGGTCCCGGAATCAAATTTGTCTTTGGAACTGAAAAGCGGTTCACCGGAGACTATGTCCACATAGATCCCCTCTTTCTTATTGTCCCAGTATTCATTATCAAAAGGCTTCTCAGTTCCCTCTTTCTGGGTTACCTTATACTGAAGCGGGGTTAGTCTCTTTCTAAGCTCTTCTTCAGAGGCCTTTCCATATTTCTTTTCTTTTTTGTCACCTTCATGTTGATCCTTTTCCATTTCATTACCCCATACCTTTTTCAGATATTGATCACGGCCTGACCCGGATCTGTAAAATTCGTATCTAATGGGATTCTTCTTATAGTAATCCTGATGATATTCCTCAGCGGTATAAAATCTGGATGCCGGAACGATTTCCGTAACTATGGGATTTGGGTATTTTTTCGATTCCTCCAGCTCTTTTTTGGACTTTTCCGCAAGTATCCTCTGTTCCTCGCCGTGGTAAAAAATAGCTGTCCTGTACTGATTTCCCCTATCCACGAACTGTCCGTTTTCATCAGTCGGATCCACCTGTTTCCAGAATATATCGAGTAACCGGGAGTAGGATACTTTATCGGGATCGAATAAAATTTCAATGGCCTCAACATGTCCGGTACTTCCTGAGGAAACCTCTTCATAGGTAGGATTTTCCTTATCCCCGCCTGTATAACCGGAAGTTACAGAAATTACTCCCTCCAATTTTTCAAAAGGAGATTCCATGCACCAGAAACAACCGCCCGCAAATGTTGCCTTTTCAAGCTTTGTGTCAGCATATGCATTTTGATGGGCAATTGCAAAAGAAAAAATAAGCAAGCATCCTAAAATAGTTTTAAAATCCATTTGCCCTTCACCTTCTCTAATGTGATTAAGATCTCTCCAAAATGCTTCAAATCATAAAAAAGAAAAATGGTTATTTATTTAACCTATCTTAAGAAATTCTATAGAATTTCAAAAAGTAAGTCAATTTAGTTAACAACATCTCCATTTCAAAAACTGTAGGTAAAATCATACAAAATACATTCTTAAAAGAGGGGAATAAAAAGTTAATTATGATAGAATAATATTTAATTTCAGCTAATTAACAAGATAAATCTATGGTTGGCATCTCTTTTGCTTTAATTTGATGAGTTGTATAGTCTGTCCGATAACTTAAAATCTATTGGGGGCCCCCCCAATTTACTTTTTTACCCCTTATTAACACCAAAAATTGGGTTATCGGACAGACTGTCAATATCGGTTGGAATAATCTTGCGAAATACCATGATTTAAAGATGAAAAAGCAGGGAAGCCTTTCCATCAAGCCTTCATGTTGTAAGCGTCTTTTCTTCACGCAGAGTCATTATACCGCTCAAATTGATGGCACAGATGGCACTAATAAGACCGCCGATAATAAATCCCGCAGAAAGGCCAACAACGATATTCAAAAAAATGGATTCCAATGATGATACATTTTTAACCATTTCCAGAGCGGTAAAAAGACTGACCCATATACCTCCCCATAAGGCCCCGTTAAAAACAAGCCTTATACGCCCTTTTGCATACCTGAGATTTCTGGCTACGACCACACCCGCGACTTCAGCAAATCCCCAGCCACCAAATAAGAGAAAGTTCAACCAGGCTGCTGAAATTCCCTTACTCTGCCATGGATCGTAAAGCCCACCCCACATAAATCCAACGATCGCACCAATAAAGGCTGATCCTACGAGAAGTCTCAGTATTTCCTTTCTTTCTTCTTTTGTTAAATGGAAAAGCCTTCTAAAAAAGTTCATCTTTAAATTATATTGTGGACAAGTTAAATGATCCGATGATTCGGATTGTGTCTCTTCCATTATTTTCGATTCCGGCGAAGGTTGTTCATTTTCTATAGGTTCCGGAGGGGGTGACTCATTTATTATAGGTTCCGGAGGGGATTGTTCATTTTCTGTAAACTTATTAGAAGGTGGTTCATTATACATTTGTGATTCTGAAGGTGATACAGAAGGAGATGCCTGAATTTTTTCATATTCCGGTTCCGGTGAAACCTGATTTACCGTTTGAACTTCCTTAACCGGTTTTATTAAGCAGACCGCTCCTGCTTTCTTTAAAGTTTCCCGATATTTCAATGCAGTATCAAGATCGACATTTTTCTTTATAATTGCCGGCATATGAGCTAAGAATTCTTCAATTTTGAATAGATCTTTATTGAAAAGATTTGCCAATCTTTTTTTAACAGTTGGCAGATCATGTCCTTCTTCAAGCTCTCCGTAAAATATAACCTCATACTTACCCTGATTTTCTTCCGGTTGAGTGGACACATGAGCTGTTTTTTGTCCCGCCATATCAGATTCTATGCACATTGGTTCAATTTTACAAATTGCGCCTGCTTTTTTAAGTACTTCTTGATATTTCGAGGCGGTAGAAAAATCAATATCCTTTTTAATTAATACGGATGGCTTGGATAACAACCTGTCTATTTTATCGTTATCCATCTTGAAGAGAGCACCCAGGTTCTTTTTTACTGTTTCTAAATTCTGTCCTTCAAGAATTTCCCCATAGAAAACTATTTTGTGCTTATCTGCCATATAGATAATTCCTTTACAAAGGTGTTAAAAACCTTCAAAACTTAATCTATCTGAAACAATTAAATTATACAATTTTTCTAAATAAATGGTAATCGCTACAATATATTAATCGGCATTTTTTCATATTCCTGCTAATGGAAATTTTTCCAAGTTGATCAAAAGATAAACAATTCCGGAGAAAAATTGAACAAATAGCCAGGAGAGACATTAAAGACAATAATTATAAAAGCACAACAATATCAATAAAATCAGGGCATTTATATCATTTTTTAAACTTTTTTTATTTTAGGCATATAAATTGCTGCTTTAAAGGCATTCAAATCAGTAAAAAAATTCTTTTAACATAGCTCTTTTGTTTTATTAACCGGATTTTTGAGAGGCCTTATGGCTGAAAAAAAGGGGGGAGGAAATGACTTACTTTGTTTCTTGCACTACGGTTTTGACTGTTTTAAGCCTCCTTTGTGTCTTTTTTTCTAATCTCCCGGATACGAAATTACAAAAATAATACCTTGTTTTCAGGCGAGTTTTTTGAACTCATCATCGATTTCTACATGAGGCATGTAAAAATCCAAGGCTGGAAAAGAATCCAGCCTTTTAGTAATAGCTGCGTTTAAAAAGGAATCCACCCACCAAAAGATATTGTATTTTTGTACAATACGCCTTAGTCTTCGCATGCGCGTCCTGCGTTCTTCCCTGCTCATCATAAATGCCTGATGAATCGCATCGGCCATACCTTCAACATCATAAGGATTTACTAATAGTGCGCCGCGATAAAGCTGAGGGGCGGCACCCGCAAATTCACTCAATATCAGAACGCTGTTCTCATCTAAGCTACAAGCACAGTATTCTTTTGCCACCAGATTCATTCCATCTTTTAATGGAGTTATCAGGGCAATTTCCGCGGTACGGTAATAGGCAAGGAGCTCTGTTCTGGTAAGGCTCCTATGCAGATAGTGTATTGGCATCCAGCCGGATTGGGTGAACTGACCATTAATCTCTCCAACCATTCGATCTATCTTCTTTTTAATATCAATATACTCATGTATAACCTCCCTGCTTGGCACAACCACCTGAACAAGTGTCAAATTACGCCGAAGATCCGGATATCGCTCCAGGGCATTTCTGAATGCCTTGAGCCTCAGACATATGCCTTTTGTATAGTCGAGACGATCTATACCCAGTATTATCTTCCTTTTGGGAAGATTCTCATGAATATACCATGCCTCTTCCGCCACTTCTTTGTTTGCAGCTTGTTTAGCAAAGGCGTCATAGTCTATACTGATGGGAAAATTGCCGACCCTGACCTCTTTTTCCGGCATGCTTATAGTAGATACCTGGCCACTTCCGACAACACGGCTATTCATGATAAGGGCACGCACGCATTGGATAAAATTACTTTTATCACGCACAGTCTGAAATCCGATAAGATCATATTCGAGAAGGCCTCTAAGTATCTGAAACCGCCATGGGAGCTTTAAAAAAATATCCAACTGGGGAAAAGGGATATGAAGAAAAAACCCGATATTATTTTTTATTCCCATGGTTCTTAGCTCTTTGGCAACAAGCATGAGGTGGTAATCCTGGACCCATACAAAATCATCTCTTAATATGTTTCTGCAGATTACCCTGGCAAATTTCTTGTTAACCTTTTTGTAAACACTCCAAAACTCAGGGTTAAAATCGCAAAGGGGGATCAAGTCATGAAAAAGCGGCCAGAGAATCTCATTGGAGAAACCATAGTAATAATTATTTATCTCTTCTTCATTTAACACAACCTGCTTTAGGGTGTACCCAATCAGTTTTGAACCTTGGTCCGAAGGCTCAGAAAAATCGGATCTTCCCGGCTTGCCTGTCCAGCCTATCCATAAACCGCCTCTATCTCTCAAAACCGGGGCAATGGCCGTAACAAGTCCGCCGGAACCTCTTTTTATCAACCATTCACCATCCTTACCTCTTGTAAATACAATGGGGAGACGGTTTGAAACAACCACCAAGCGTGTTCTCTCAAGGTCTTTGCTGTCTCTGACCGATTGTGACATGGATACACTCCTTTAAGAATCTTGGCACATTTTAGCACTTTACCTCAGGGCCAATATCTGGTATAAGTCTTGTGGCTGGACATTACACATTGCATATTCTGATGATACAGGGACACACTTTTTAATAAAAAAATGATATTAACTATTTAAATATATTAATATAATAATCCAGTAACAGTTGAAGGTCAAATATAGTACAAAGGCAATCACATTGATCTCAAGGCATTATCAGTTGCATACAGGCCTAAAGCCCGTTTAATTATTGTTTAACAAGATATTTCTTTAAATCCAGGAGCAGAATATGTCAAATCAAATCAAACAATTTGAAGAGAGTCCTAAAATATACAATCTTTTTCCAAGGCTGGTCGGTAACGTCAAAAACTGGCTGCCTCATATCAAACGGGCCTACGAGATGGGGTTTAACTGGATCTATATTAATCCTTTTCATCCAACCGGAAGCTCAGGAAGTCTCTATGCCATTAAGGATCATTTCGGCTTCAATCCGCTTTTCTTTGGTTCTCAGGATCACGGAAGACCGGCAAGTAATCTCAAGGCTATGATCAGGGAAGCAAATAAGCTCGGGGTTAATGTTATGGCAGATTTAGTAATAAATCATACCTCCAAGCAATCCCCACTTGTCCGTGAGCATCCGGATTGGTTCAAAAGAGATGACAATGGCCATTTAATCCATCCCGGGGCTATGCACAAAGGGAAAATGGTCTACTGGAGGGATTTGGCGGAAATAGATAATCTTAATTCTCAAAATCGTGACTCGCTCTGGGCTTACTGGCTCTCGGTGATAAAAAATTATCTGGATCTTGGTTTTACAGGATTCAGATGTGATGCCGCTTATCAGGTCCCGACAGATTTGTGGTGTTTTCTGATCGAGGGTGCAAAACGGTTGAATCCGGCTTCTGCTTTTTTTGCCGAAACCCTCGGTTGCCCTGTAGAACAGACTCTTGGAGTGGCCAAATCCGGATTTGACTATATCTTTAACAGCTTCAAGTGGTGGAATTTACAGGATACATGGTTCACTGACCAGCTCAGACTTACCCAGCCCGTCGCTGCATCTGTAAGCTTTCCCGAATCTCATGACACGACAAGACTGGCTGCAGATCTAAAAGACAATATACCTAATATCAAACAACGATATCTTCTCTCCGCCTTAGTCACCAAAGGGGTCATGGTTCCTATTGGTTTTGAATTCGGATTTCATAAAAAATTGAATGTCAAATTAACCAGCAGTGATGATTGGGAAGAGGCAAGATTTGACCTGAGCGGATTCATAAAGGAGGTCAATCTCTTAAAAGCTTCACAACTCATCTTTAATCAGGAGCTTCCTTTACAAAGGGTCCCTGCACAAAATCAGGACATCATGATTATCCTTAAAGATAATATAAATACAGCAATGGAGAAGAAAGAAAGGTTTCTGCTTATAACAAATATAAACAATTCCAGGGCACAGACCCTCGATCTGGATCTCAACTCCATTTTTCCTGACGGAGTTATAAGGGACCTTTCAATGGAGGACAACCTCAAAGATGTACCCCGGTTGCTTGATATTAAACTCAGGCCTTACCAGGTCAGGATTTTCCTTCAGTCCTTTTAACGGATAACAGCTTAATCGCTTGATCAAGCTGCTGGTGGCTCCCAACCATAATGAATACATCTTCCGGCATTATCTTTATCCCCGGTTCAGGATTTACGATGGTATGGTCTTCACGGATTATTCCAAAAACCGTCACACCGGTTTTCTTCCTTAATTCAAGCTCGGCAAGGGATTTTCCAACAACCCCTGAATCCTTAGTCACCATAAAGGTTTCCGTGAGCGTCTGGTTTATGATCCTCTGGATATTTTCAAACCTTTCATCAGGAAGGCTCGAGCCCCTTAGCATGCCATAGCCTGAATCCCTGATTGTATTGACGTGAAGATTGATTATATTCCTGGGCACATGATACCTGTGCAATACATGCGAGAATATCTCCACTGATGTTTCAAACTCTTCAGGGATTACCTGATCCGCGCCTATCCTGTAAAGTTCTTCAACCTCGGAGACAAATCTTGTGCGGGCAATGAGATATATATTGGGGCTCATCTTTTTGATCTGCCAGACAATCCTCCTTGTGGCAGAAGGGTCAGAGATGGCCACTACAGCTATCTTGGCGCAGTCGGTTGCCAGTCGATGCAGGATCTCTCTCCTTGTAGCATCACCAAAAAAAATTGGATGACCTTCTTCCTTGCCTTGACGGACATTCTGCGCATTCAGGTCCACAATCTGGTAAGGGAGCCCTGCTTCCTTGAGCACCCTGGCAAGATTTCTTCCGTTAAGGCCGTAACCAATAATTATGGTATGCCCGTTCAAGGGACATGAAAAACCATCTTCTTTTGTTTCCTCCGGAAACCACTTGAACAGAAATGTTTGAATGCGCAATGCCCAGACAGGCGCAAAACGCACAAGAAGGGGCGTTCCCAGCATAGTGATAATAGATGAGGCAAGAAAATGCTGATAAAGGGTCTGGTTCATCAGGCCATACTGCATCCCCACCTGGGCCAAAATAAAGGAAAATTCTCCTATCTGCGAAAGACCAAGACCTATAATAATGGCGCTTCTTATATTTCGCCTGCTGATCATTACAACGATAAACAGGACTACCCCTTTGATAACAAGTATAAGTAAAACAATACCAATAATACTTAAGGGATTCTTGTAAACAAACCTTAAATCCAGTAGCATTCCCACAGAGATAAAAAAAAGACCCGTAAAGCTGTCGGTCATAGGTATGATTTCAGATATTGCCTGGTGGCTGTATTCGGACTCGGAAACGATCAGGCCGGCAATAAAGGACCCAAGGGCCAGAGAAAGGCCCATTTTTGAAGTCAGCCATGCCGTTCCGAGGCAAAAGAGGATAATGGTAAGGGTGAATGATTCCCGTATACGGGTAGCAACCATCCTCTCCATTATCCAGGGGAAGAGAAGCTTTGCCATCACTATTATCCCCCCTATGGCAAGGACAGACTTGGCAATGACGAGAAAAAAAGATAATAATCCCTTTTCGGCCTGCACACCCAGGATAGGGATAATGAGCATCATAGGCACTATACATAAATCCTGAAAAAGAAGTATCCCTACGGCAATATTGCCGTGAAGTGAGTGTATCTCACCCCTATCGGCATACAGCTTCAATACAATGGCGGTACTGCTGAGAGCGGCCAGAAAACCGAAGAATATTGTCTGCTTTAAAGGGAAATGAAGGATAAACATTGCGACAGATATGACTGCCCCGGTAGTTAAAAATATCTGGAAACCCCCTTCAATGAGTAAATATTTTTTGATCTTCATAAGACGGCTAAGAGAGAACTCGAGTCCTATAGTAAAAAGAAGAAGTATCACCCCAATTTCCGCAAGGTTCTCTATCTGGTGAGTATTGCTTATCAGGGCAAAGGAAGAAGGACCTATAATCAATCCGGCTACAAGAAAACTCACTATGGAAGGGATTCGTATCCTATGGGCCAGATAGATCGTCCCAAGGGCCACTGCCATAATGATTACAAGGTCCTTGAGTATGCTTATTTCAGGGGGCATAGGTATGTTTTATTCATTTTTTTAACCATTTATCTTGCGAAATGACTCCTTCAATGACTTCTTTAAGATTTTATCAAATTTTAAACAAGTTTTAAAAACCATTTAAATAATTTTGAATTTTTAAAAGTAAAACTTAAGCATAACGGCCGATCATTTGCCCTAAATTATCCGATTATAATATCAATTAACCCTAGTTGAACCAAAATCATAAGCATGAAGTTATTTGCTCTTTTTTATTTAAAAATGAGAAAGGGGCGGAAATGTTAAATCAAAGATGGAAACGTATCCTGCATCGTGAAGTGATTGTTTTTTTTGTATGTCTGGTAATCGGGCTGAGCCTGGCCGTAATGGGAAGGATTATCGGTGGAGCTAATAATAGCGGATCAGTTTTTTACTTCGCCATCTTCTTTTTCTTCTCATTGTTATATTTCTTTGTTCAATCTATCAGGGCCATAAGCTGGTCGATCCTGAACATCATAAGGCATTAAAGCGATCCTCTTCGTATATTATTATTAATTAAAGCAGGAAATCTACTTGCAACATTTTTGCGGAATATGGTTCCGGAGTAACAATCATGCAATATACTAAATTACTATTCACTCTATCTTAGTAATTAATTTTGTTACTCTTTCTTAAAATTTAGGAGTATCCCGCCTATTATTTTTCCTCTATTAAAATCTCAATAAAAGAAAGTCTTTTAAAAAATTCTCAAACTCACTGCATTCAGCCCACAAGTATATTAAATTAAATCAAGATAATTCCTTTTATGGTAAAATATAAAAGGACACTATAATCAAATTGATTTTAGATAAACTATTAACCATTAAGTCTAAAATCCGATTTTCAGAGGTATTATGTCTTCTCTTTATCCTTTGTAATAAAATATTTAAACATATATTTTAAAAGGGAGAAAGTAATGTACAGTAAAAAGGCATGAAATCCCACG
>JBLIRS010000111.1:0-9867 GCA_049472415.1 bacterium
CCAGAATGTTCCGGATGGATTATAAATGGGATAAATCTGGTTGAAGTCTGCCCGAATTACAGGTAAACTTATCAATAAAATGAAAACAAAAACAATAATCCCTATTATCCAATTATAGCTTTCTTTTTTTGTTAACATAGTAATCACTCCTGACATTATAAAATTAATTAAATTTTTGTATTAATCGTTAATGCGCCCTTAGTAAAATCGATCTATTGAAGTTGAATTTCTTAGAGATGAAAAGAGATCCATTCAATTCTCACCTCCAATATGAAGATTTGAAATAGATTAATATTTTTTTACATAATTTAATCACCCCCTAATAATTAAATTAGCTGTTAAAACATAATTAATAAAAAAATAAAGACATATTTCTTACAATCACCTCCTTCCCAGTGATCAATTAGAAATTATTCTTATAATCAATAATCAAAACTATTAAATTTTTTTCATGTCTTTATTCATCATGAATCTTTTCATAGATAAATCATGAACTTAGAACAATATGTTATAAATATAGCACGCTTGAAGTTACAGAATGGTTACAGATTAATGGAAAGAAATTAAGGATTAGTTATCACACCATGGAAAGCGCCATTATGGAAACTAGTACGCCGTGCCGGTATATATTTGGCAGGGTCGGGTTTGTTATTCCAAAACTGCCATTATCTTCCTGCCTTGAGAGGATGAATTCAACCCCTTGCTGAAAGGATGGGACATCTTTTAATTCAAGCATTTTTACATTCATTATCAATTCAGCCAGAAGATCGGTATGGCCTATGGCAATGGACCATTGAATGGTCTTATCGAAAAATTCGGAAAAAAAGGCCTGATTATTAGTTATAATAGAGGGTGGAGGAAGTTCGCCAAAATCAGTCAAACAAAATATTTCATGGGTCAGATAATATAAAGTCAAAGTCATGGGATTAACGTAATCAGGATTTATCGGGCTGTTAACAAGCTGAAGTATAAATCTTTTTTCCAGCTCTTGCCGGATAATGCTCTGACTCATCAATATCTCCAAATCCGTTGGAGGATCATAGCCAAGTCTTTCTAGATAAAGGGTATTCCATATATTATTAGTCATATTTTCAGAGTAAAGCAAGGGACTTGATATTAACTGATCTTCAACAATTTTTCTAAAATATGCGGGATGAATTCCCAACCGTTCAGCAATTTTCGTAACAGTTAAAAACACTGTATATTCCTTTGGCAGAACCTTAAAATCCTCTTTTAGGGCAATCAAATCCATCCTTTTCCGAATTTCATCTAAGTAATTATTTTTAAGGGTAATGTCGTCTGTTTTATTCCTTAAAAAATGGAAGGCTATTATCTCCTCCAGGATTGCCAGACACCCGCCGTCTTCAAAACCTACAGGATGCAAATCCAGCCATAGGTATCCCTTGTTAATTGCTTGTCTGTAGATGTCTTCTTTTTCAGATACCGGTATCTCGCCTTTTTGATGTGAATTCACAGCGCTTTGGCAAGAGATCAATAATAGAGAGAAAAAAAGGAAAAGCAAACATCCTGATATTTTCCTGTCACGCCAATTCATTTCTTCTTCACTGTCCTTCCATGTAAATAAATACGTATTAAATGCACAATGACCTATGAAAAATAATTTTTCTCTTCTGCACGGGTTGCTTTAAAAATATATTACTTTTTCATAAAAAATGAAAGCGGTTAAATTTTTAGCCAAGGACATTTGTCATTGAAATGTCCAAAATAAAAAAATAAGTTATATCGAGAGTATATGATTATGTTTAATAATTAATCTTAAATTTGACATAAAGATTAATATCAGATATGATTCATTAAATTTCATGCATTTCGATTTCACAAAATTTTAGAGAATCGACATATTCATCCTGCTTTTACATCAAGCTCACATTCTATCAATATCAAGCTTTTTCAACAAATTTTGAATCTTTTTCTAATATTGGATCATTGATTATTTTTTTGGGAAGATATTTCCGGATGATAAATTATATTGATTTATCAAGGGAAAAAATAATAAAAATCAACAACAAAACCCAATAAAAGGACTATTGGATAAAGCCGTCTATAGTGCTTTTTTTATTTGGGACCGGGAAAGGGGGAAAAATGAAAAGGTCGATTGTGCCAGGCTTATGTGTATTGCTGGTTATATTTTCCTTGCAATCATCCGGGGTATATGCGAATGAGCCGGTTAACGACCTTATTCAAGATCCAAATTACCATTTTGTTTTTAGCGCCTTTTCTGCTTCTCCCAACGTGCCGGGAATTACCGAAGATCCTAATGATAAAACATCTTTAACTTCCCTTTTATGCTATGGTTGCCATCAACCATATCATATACTGGACCCTTCCGATCCCAATCATAATCTGTGGCGAGCGGCAGGTGCAGCCCCCATATATGGAGACCAGGTCGATGGTATTGAGATCGCAGACAGTAAAAAAAGAAATCATCATCCCATGGGGACTCAAGCCAGATTAACAGGCGCTATATTCGTGAGGGCTCCGGGTGCGGAAGCTACAGAAAACCTGAATAACAACAATGAAATCACCTGTATATCATGCCATAAGGATTTTCATGGAGTGGCAGACGGGACGGATTATGACCAGAGGAAAGAAAACAACTTCCTCCGGTGGGACTTCACCGATGACAATGCGGAGTTTTGTATAAAATGCCACATCGACAAAACAATGGTGAACGACGGAAAGCACTTCAGGGATTCCAATTCAGGTATTATAAGCATTACAAGAAAGGTCTTTGACCCAACTGGAATTGATAACGATTATGAAAAGACGGTTCCTTGCAGACAATGCATGTTCTGTCACTTCATTCATGATGGTGAAGAAAGGGAAAACAAAGGTGTTCCCGGTTCTATAAGGGCTGATATAGACGCCTTAATGAGGATCGGCCCTGCCAACATGGCCTGGGGAGACAGAACAACCGATGCGGATCTCGATGACTATGAGGATATGTGCTACGGTTGTCATGGGGCGGAAAGCATTGTCGGCGGGCAGGGCGCTGCAGGCTCTCTTCTTGACCCGGCCGGATTTTTTACCCACCCTTTTGCCATTGAACCGCAAAACCAAATAGATGTAAGTATGTTTCCCGTTTCAGACGGTAACAGCCCGGCGGTTCCCAATGATTACGGGTCAAAGGAGGGACAAATCTTTTGCGGTACCTGTCATGATGTGCATAGGGCTACAAACCGGCCCTATCTAAGATCAAACCATTCTCCCTATGAGGTCTATGGTCTCTGCGAAGAATGTCATGAGAAAGACAGAGAATTTAGCCATCCCATAGGAATAGGTCCTAACATTAATCCCGCCCAGGGGAAACCCACCGGTACCGCTTTCGTTGACACCTATAATGGCGGAGGCCCTCTTTTTTCTCAAGGCGGGAGCGGCAGACCGGGGGGTATAACATCTCCATACGACCCTGTTACAGGTGAATCCATTCTGGGTGGAAGCGGAAAAGTTGTATGCCTGACCTGCCACAATGTCCATGCGGCAGTGACCTCCTGGGAAGGAGGCACAAAAAATGATCCAAACATGGACCACGGACATCTGCTTGTAAAGGATAACATGAGAAACCGGGAGCAGGTAAACGCCGGCAGTGAATTGTGCAAGGCCTGTCACTCCTTTGGTGATAGCGAATACAGCTTTCCGGAAGGAGCTCACGGAGGCAGAACCTTTTCCCATGGGCGCGGGATCTGCAGTGCCTGCCATATACCTCATGGGGCCTGTGGGCCAAAGCTCTGGTCAATAGAATGCCCTTCATCAACAGACCCTTACAGAGGATGTTATTGCCTGGGGCCTTTCAAAGGTGTTCGCCAGCTTTGTTTTTGCTGCCATAATATTAATTATGTATTAAATGGCTCCAGGACTGTCTTTAAGGGCATTAATATAGGTAATCCGATCCCTGAGGATTACCCGGAAGATCATGTAATGAGTTTCTGGGCGGACATAGAAGGGGTGAAGGGTTTTGATCCTGACTATTATCCTCTGGATTCCAATGAAGTGGACACAATCCCCACCGGCTTGAGACCCGATCCAGATTCAAATTACGGATTCTATTGCGGGACATGCCATAATCCCCACCTGCAACCCGATTCAGGCGGAGGATATTATCTGAGAAGCAAGGATGGAACTACCGGCAATTTTGGGCAACGCAGGGATTTTTGTGAAGATTGCCATACGGGTGTCCATGATAATGAGGATGTAAAAGATGGTGAATGTCTGGAATGTCACAATCCTCATGGTGGATTAACCCGAATCGATGAGGCCCCTGATTTAGGACGCCTGATATTAACAAAAGAATTTTCGGATATATTGCCCCCTGAAATCATTGAACCATATCCTTCACAAGGGGCTACTCAAGTATCTGCAAACACTGATATTATTTTTTATATTGAGGACCCCGGCTCCGGGGTTGACCCGAATTCCATAGAATTATTTGTTCAGGGTATAAATCTCACTTCATTGATTGAGAAAGAGGACGAAGCCCCGGATAAAATACGGGTAATTTGTCATCCTCCATTCTCCTTCAGGTATGGTGAGCCGGTCCAGGTTTTAATAAAGGCTAATGATCTGGCTGTTCCCTTTAATACAATGGAAGTGGGGTATCAGTTCATTATACAAGAGTCAAGCCTGACTGAGCATTTAACAGAAGAAGGATGCTGGCAATGCCATCAGGATATGTATCCGGATCTGGCCATAAATCCTAACAGCCCCGCTCAACCGAATCTTTTATGCTTCACAAATCAAGAGGGCCTGCCTAACCCACTCTATTATTCAACACTTGATTTTAAGCCCATTAAAAATTTCTTTGATCTCAATCCGTCCGGAAATTTCACAGACAGCGAAATATATAAATACAGAAAAAAGGGTCATCTCAGTCATCTTGTATATCAACCTTTCGGGCTGGGAAGAGGGTGCCTTGATTGTCACAATCCTGCTCGCTATACTCAAGCTGACTCCAATTCTCCACACCCATCGGACCACAATGTCTATTTCAAGGATGGAGAAAAGCTGGATTACACAACCATCTGTTCGGAATGTCATGGAGGTTTCTATCCGAAGGAAAACATTGCCCCCAATATTGATAATAAATTAAAGGTCCTGCAATGGGGCGATCCCGGCTCAGTAACCTGCCTGCAATGTCATGATGATTCATATGAGAACGGAGGGATATACGCATCCTATTTAAGCCGGTATTGCTCCTTTCCCAACAGGTATTATGATAATGATCCGAATGGTTGTCTTATAACGGCACCCGATCCGGACAAGGTCCCGGGACAAAATTACTGGCCGAAAAGTGGTCATGGAGTAACTAAAAATCCGCACAGCAACATTCATGACCTTAACCTGGATACAGAAGACGGAAGAAAGAACTTTTGCTGGGAATGCCATTGGTCCAATGAAACGGTGCGGGAAAAGGTATGTGTAGAGACGCTTCAAGCCTTTTACTATCCTGACGGGTTTCCCATTGGCAAGTATAACGGACACCTCGATACGGCAAAGTACAGGGATGAACGGTGGGGAGCTGAAGAGAGGTCTTATCCGAATCTATGCCTTGGACACAGGCAGTGGGATCCATGCAGGGAATGTCACCCAAAAAAATATTCCCATTTTGTTTATAAAGTAATCGGTAGTGGCGCACGAAGGGAATCCGGCCCCATTGATAGATATTCACACTGTATTGTATGCCATAATCCGCATGGATCCGGAGACGAGCATGGGAAGGTGAATGTCTTTATGATCAAGGGAAGAATCTATAAACAAATATGTAATAATTGTCATTACAGTCAGTTCCCGGTGACAGACTGCGACCCGTTTGCCGACTTTCATGCAGATCCTAACAGGGACACTTGGGTTGTTAATTTCTTTGATCCTTTGAAACAGGATATCCGCGAGCCTGATTCCTCAGTGAATTCCATTTCTATCCCAACAAGCACAAAGGACATCTGTGAGGTCTGCCATCAGGATAACCCGAGGGAATATTGGCCAAATCCCGGAGACCCTTACGGAAATAAGGGATATGATTATAAACACCGAAACGGATCACGTCACTATTTCAATACCGACAATGATTCCTGCCCGGGCTCAGATTCCTGCACCATCGATTATCGCGGCACGGACTGCACGGGATGTCATATCCATGATCCGGGGCCGACTCCCGATCCCAATGATCCCGATTATGATTATGAAACAAGCGATTCCAGATCGGTTTTCAATTCAAAGGCATTTGCCCCTACCTGCCGGTGTCACGGGATAGGCAGGATAGATATTGCAACATTTACCGTGGACGGAAATCAGCCGGTTAACAGCATGGGTGAACCCCTTTTCGGGAAAGGTCACGGAACACCTCCCCCACCCTTCCCTGTTGCGGATTCAAGCCTTCCTGAGAAAGACCCGAATGAGGATGTGCATATGGCCCACGCTCGGTATAACTTTCCCTGTATCGCATGCCATATCGATCCTAACAGTCCATTATACGATCCAAATGATGAATACATATTCGTTTTGGACGACTATACCCCGATAGGTCTTGCCCAGTATATGAATCCCAATAACCTGTTTATGAATTCCAATGGAATATATGAAAGGGATACCAGGACATGCTCCAATCTTTATTGCCATAGCAACGCGAAAGGAATATATGCGTATCCTATTTCCTGGTCAGCGGCAGACAAATCTTGCCGTGATCCCAACAATCCGGATTGTCTGGATGATAACGGACGATTTCTCTATTGTAATAACTGCCATAAAACACCGCCTGATCCGGATGACATATATCATTCAAGATCAGATATTAGCTGTGATACATGTCATCCCCACAATGGAGTTTATGAAGGGAATGCGGAATTTTATAAACATGTAAATGGCAAAGTGGATTTTAAAACCATTGAAATAAGCTTTCCCGAAGGCTGGAGTATGATATCACTTCCGATGCAACCCAATGACGCATCACTATCTGTTTTATTCCCGGAAGCCGAGGTTGTGTATAAGTTTGAAAAAGAATCCGGATATGTCAGGGTGAAGAGAAATGAAGATTTGCAGATTGGTGAGGGGTACTGGATACTATTCAATAAGAATCAGAGCTATGTGATCTCCGGCAATACTATCTGTTCCTATGATAAAACGATTCATAGCAATGGATGGGAAATGATCGGCGGATGCACTTTTCAAGCCAGGGCTTTAGTGGATAATGGAAACATCAAGGTAATCTACAGCTTTGTGCAAGGGAAAGGATATATAAGGCTTCCTGAATCAGAGGACCTGATGTCGGGGAAAGGATATTGGATATTGATTGAAGATATAACGGAAAAGGCACTGCTCAAGATCAAACTAGCGGGATTTTAGAAACATAAACTATAATTATGCCATAAGCTTTGAAGCAATGTTTGCCACGTGTCTACCCTGAAAACGAGCCGCTTCAAGCTCATTATCACTGGGCATGCGTTCACCGGTATGGCCGGCGATCGTTGAAGCCCCATAGGGAGAGCCTCCTGTAATCTCATCGATACGCATCTGCTCCTCAAATGTATATGGCAATCCCACAACCACCATGCCATGATGTAAAAGTGTAATATGAAAACTCAATATGGTTGACTCCTGTCCCCCATGTTGCGTTGCAGAGCTTGTAAATACACTTCCCACCTTTCCCACCAGTGCACCTTTTAACCAAAGCGGTCCTGTAGCGTCGAGAAACTGCCTCATTTGTCCGCACATGTTGCCGAACCGTGTTGGTGTTCCAAAAATAATGGCATCCGCAAAACCTAATTCATCAACTGTGCAAACAGGGACATGCGCAAATGTTTTTTGAGCATCGATTGCCCCCATTTTTTTGAGCACCTCTTCCGGCAATGTTTCCGGAACTCGCCTTATTACCGCCATTGCACCGTTTACCTTCCTTACACCTTCCGCCACGGCCTCTGCCATTCGATAAACGTGGCCATACATGGAATAAAAGACAATTAAGACCTTCATTTTTTATCTCCTTTTAGACCCGGGAGTTTGTGTTTTGGGGAAATTGAGATTTACGGATTAAAAGCAAATTAATCAGTATTAGAAAAATGCTTCCTTATGTAGTTATAATATACAATAGATAAAGACCTGAACTCAAGAAGATTGTATAATAAAATCTTTCAGAAATATATGTGATGATGAAATCAGATCCGAATTATAAAGGGAAAAAAAGATTTGCCTTTTTTGGGGTGCTTATTTTTCTTTTTATAATCCAAACGCTAATATCTGTTATATCATGCAATCTCCTCTTCTCCCATGAGTTTCCAACAGATTGGGAGACACAGGAAACTGCACATTTTGTCCTTCATTTCCAACAGAAGGACCATCTGCTTGCAGATTACATTATGGAAAGTGCGGAAGAGGATTATAAAAGGATTATCCATCACATAGGCATAGATCCGGGTATAAAGGCAATGGTATACATTGCACCCGACCGAGACTCATATCAGGCATTGCAGCCGAAGGGAAAGAAGACCCATGAATGGTCCATCGGGGTATTCTATCCGCATCAAAATCTGATACTACTCCTCTCTCCAAAGGCACAAAAGGAAACACACCCGGATCTTCAACAAATCATGGCACATGAGCTGACACACTTTATCCTTTATACAGTCACCAGAGAAAAAGGGATAGACCTTCCAATATGGCTCCATGAAGGTTTGGCAATGTATGAAGCAAAACAATGGAACTGGAATTATCGGCGAATCATGGCCGAGACAGCCCTTACCCGGTCTTTTTTACCGCTTTCTTCAATCACAAATGGTTTTCCCTCAGAGAAAAGACTCGCAGACCGGGCTTATGCCCAGAGCATTAGTCTCATTGCCTATATAATAAATAAATATGGAGTGGACTACTTGAATAAGCTTATTCAGAAACTTGTAGAAGGTAGCCAAACGCCAGAGGCTTTTTTTCGTGTGTTTGGCATCACCCTGGAAGATTTTGAAAATAATTGGCATATGTACCTGCGGCGGCGTTATAACTGGATTCCCTTCCTTACCAGTGGTTTCGCTATCTGGTTTTTGATAAGTCTTCTCTTCCTTGGTATTTATGTTTATAAAAGACGACTGGCAAAAAAAAGGATAGCACTCTGGGACATTGAAGACCAAATTGATTCTCTTTAGAAATAGCTTATTAATTTCAGAAAAAAAATAGCTATTTTTTGAAAAAGTTAGTATTGTTTAGCATTTCAAAGTAAATCATTTCAAATGATAGTTAATAGGCCTTTATTACCTAATAAACGGATTTGATTTTTTTATGGCCTGACAATATATTATTAGCACTCATTTAATGAGAGTGCTAACAGATTCATGAAGGGGGTGACGGGGAAAATCTAGTCTTTCAACAAACATAATCTACTTGAAAGTTTTTTCAATCAATATTAATAACATTAATTAAAGGCAAGGAAAGGGGTGACCTATTATATGAAAATCAAACCTTTACAGGACAGGATTTTGGTCAAAAGGATAGAAGTAGGCGAACAGATGAAAGGTGGCATTATAATACCGGATACTGCCAAAGAGAAACCAATGGAGGGCCAGGTCATATCTGTTGGTGGCGGCAAAGTTAAAGAGGATGGATCAAAGCAAGCAATGGATCTGAAAGCGGGTGATAGGATACTATTCGGAAAGTACTCCGGAACAGAGGTCAAGATCGAGGATGAGGAATTTCTTATTATGCGTGAAGACGATGTTCTTGGAGTTATTGAGCAATAATATTGGAAATTTATTCTTTAAAATAAAAACGGAGGAGTATTAATATGCCAAAACAACTTGTTTTTGATGAAGAAGCAAGACATGCCATACTAAAAGGCGTTGACAAATTGGCCCAGGCGGTCAAGATCACACT
>JBLIRS010000112.1:0-9829 GCA_049472415.1 bacterium
GACATGGACATTGCTATATCCGAGATTATCCAGCCTTTCTTTTGCGGTGCGGGCAAGACCTTCTACTATCTCTATTGTGAAAACCTCTCCTGCTATTTTAGCCAGGACTGCTGCCTGATACCCGGAGCCGGTTCCTATTTCCAAAACCTTTTCTCCGCCTTTAAGTTCCAGTAATTCCGTCATCAAGGCGACAATATATGGTTGAGATATGGTCTGTCCATGTCCGATTGGGAGCGGATAGTCATTATAGGCAGAATCCCAGAGGTGTTTGGGTACGAATAAATGGCGTTTTACTTCGGACATGGCTTTGAGTACCAGTGGGTCCTTGATTCCTCTCACCTTAATCTGGGTTTTAACCATGCTTATTCTGGCATCTTTGAATGAATCCATTCCTTTTGTTGTGTCTTTTTCAGGAGGCAATCCCTTATGGGACGAGTTGCACCCGAATACAAGTGTAAGTATCGGAAGAATCAGCACCGGAAGGATAAAAACAAGATCTGATCCATTATGGATAATTTTGAAAAAATCAGACATAGGAAATATCCTTTTTTCCTGTATATATATATATATTTTATCCCATATCTTTCTTAAAGGTCAATAAAATATCAAAAAATTCAGAAAAAAGGGGTTTTTATAGATATAGTCTTTTAATTTGCCAGGGTATTTCAAAATGAGTATTCAATCCTAAAATTAGAATCACTGGCGAAAGATTGACAATATCAAGGTCTGGTATATATAATTAATTATAGTGAATAAATAACAGCGCATTATGTTTCTATTTTACAAAAGACCTATCACATATTGATTTTTAACCTTGATTCAAATCCGGTTCAATGGATTTAAGCTTCAAATAGAAGATCATTCTTCGTTCTGATTATATAACTCTATCCCATTTGAAAAATTACCTTTGATTTACGATTAGATGCTTTATAGGGCCTACAGATTAGGTCCGATGAGAAAAAAATCTATCGGTATCTTGTGAGAATTTTCTTCTGATATTGTCTATTCATATCATGATTTCCATAAGGAAAGACTCTGCGATTATAAAGGAGGTGATGACCTTGATTGTATTATAGAGGTATTAATAGTATAGCTTGTCTGTTTATAAAAACCTTATAAACGTCAAAAAGAAAAAGGGGTGTTTATAATGACAAAGATGAGAGTAAGAATAGCTTTATCTATCTTTTTAGTTTGTATGTTGGTCCTGGTTACTTCGGGATGCAAAAAAATAAACGGCGGTGGATGGTTCATCAATGATGGGTGGTCAGCACTAGATAACACAATTATATTTGGATTCACAGCACAACCTACAGGCGGAATAGCATATCACCCTGATCCTACTTATCCACCAGGGGAGACGGTCAAGGGAGAATTTCAACTTGTCGACATTGATGCCAAAACTTTAATTCATGGGGAGTTTTTAGGCGCTTTCGCCGATGATCCAGCCTTCCCATATGGGGAAACACAGTCCATTTTTTGGGGAGAATGCTCAATAAACGGGGAAGATGGGCATTTCCTGCAAGCTCGTTTTATAGATAATGGTGAGCCTGGTTTACAGGCTGGTGACAGGATAGATATTTGGATTGATTCATGGGTTTGGTTTCCAGCCAATTACTTTGGAACCTTGAAGGGTGGTAATGTTCAAATACACTAGGATATCGAATTATAATTATGAAAAACGAATTTTAATTGGATTCGACAAAAATTAATACAAAAGGGGAGATGCCTGATTGGGCATCCCCCCTTTCTCTGTAACCTTTCGCATCCTTTCAATAGTGATAATTGGAGAGATATATTCATGCTTTACCAAAAAGAACATGGAATACACAGAGTTTAGATTAGGCTTTGTTATTGCCGAATTAAAATGGGGCCAGACTTTGACATTTAATAATAAAAAGTATAATATTTCTTTATATAGATAATAAAATCAATTGTAAAATATAAAGAAATTTTTTTCATAGTTATGCAAAATTTTTCGTTATAAATATGGCTGCTTAATATAATGCTCTCAACAAAATTGACTTCATCGAGTAAGTGAGTTCGGTTATTTTTTTAATATTGCGCCCTCAAAGAAAAGGATTTTGCTATATCACGCCGGCCAATAGGTGGACAAAAAAGAGATAACATATTATATTAGAAACAAGCTATAAAATTTAAGTAATACGTGCATAATTAAAACCTATGGGTTTAGTTGCCTTATAAGAATAAATATTTCAAAATCTTCTTATGATAGATAATTTAAACGGTCAGTTAAAATTACACGTTGTTTATTTGATTCTTTGGAGAATATTTAGATGGGATGGATAAAGATTTACACGTATCCCGATCCGGTGTTAAAAAAGAAGGCGGAAGAGGTTTCAGATATTAACGGGATCCTCGACAAGCTGATTAAAGACATGACGGATACTATGTATTATGCACCCGGTATTGGCCTGGCTGCACCCCAGGTAGGTGTAAGCTCTCGTTTGGTTGTTATAGATCAATCTCTGGGTAAAAGAAGGGCGCCTTTGGTCATGATCAATCCCAGGATCATTTCATCTGAGGGAATAACCTTTGAGGAGGAAGGTTGCCTTAGTTTTCCTGAGACATTTGGGCAGGTGAAAAGGGCTCAGAAGGTGGAAGTCGAATTTATTGATATTAATGGAAAAGAGAGTCGCCTTATTGGTGAAGATTTATTGGCAAGGGTATTCCAGCACGAGATTGATCATCTTGATGGCATATTGTTTATAGAGCGAATGAGCATTATAAAACGCGATTTAATAAAAATGCGTTATCTGAAAAAAATAAAGAAAAAGAAAAGTTAAACCTAAAAAGATGCGGGTCCTATTCATGGGAACCCCGAATTTTGCCTGTCCTACATTAAAAGCATTGGTAGGGGCAGGTTTTGATACAATCGGGGTATTTACACAAGCAGATCGTCCAAAGGGAAGGGGTCGGGTTATTCAACCCCCTCCTGTAAAAGAAATGGCTCGGTCTCTTAATCTTCCTGTTTTTCAGCCGCCTAATTTAAAGAAGGAAGAAATAGGTCATTTATGGTCTGAGCTTAGACCGGATGTAGCAGTGGTGGTTGCGTTCGGATTTATCCTGCCTTCCTGGCTCCTTCATGGCACATCATTGGGGTGTATCAACCTGCATGCTTCCCTCCTTCCGCTTTATCGGGGGGCAGCGCCGATAAACTGGGCAATCATAGCAGGGGATAAGGAGACCGGTGTTACAACAATGATTATGGATGAAGGCATGGATACAGGCCCTATACTCTTGCAGGAAAAAACACCTATATTTTTCGAGGACACCGCCGGAAGTCTTTATGACCGTTTATCTGTTTTGGGAGCCGATCTCGTAATAAGGACTCTGAAAGAGTATACTAAAGGTCTTATCAGCCCGCTAAATCAACCAAAGGATGGTTCAACTACGGCACCAAAACTGGATAAGGAAATAGGTCGTTTAGATTGGAATAAAGACAATAATTCCTTGTTCAATCTTATCCGGGGGATAAATCCTTCTCCGGGGGCATTTACCTTTCTTGACGGTCGACTGCTTAAGATTTGGAATTCTGTCCCTGTTGAGGGAGATGAAGAAAATGCCAAACCGGGCATGATTTGCGGTTTGGATGCCGATGCCGGATTGATAGTTCAGACAGGCAAAGGTAAGCTTGCAGTGAAGGAGGTTCAGCCGGAAAGCAAAAAGAGGATGAGCTCTGATTCCTTTATAAGTGGCTGTCGATTGAGCCCGATCGGTAAGATATTCAGCCGGTTTCCGGATGCGGTTTAGGCAAACCTTTGACTAGGTTTTGGTCCGGATTGGTATATTAAAATCAAACTATTTCAAAGTAAGCAGATCGATATTATGACCATTCGAAATTCTGAAGAACAATGCAATAAATCCTATGAGAAGACATTTATATTTCTCCTGTTCAGTTGCTGGCTTTGCCTGAGTCTCGGGGTGTATCTTTTCTGGAAACTCACCTGTCTTGGTTTTTACCAGATTCACCCATTATTACCCAGGATTATAGGTTTTATTCTGGGGGGATTTCTTTTTTTGATCTTTGTTGGAATAATCCTGTTTCTTAAGATCCTCTTACTGGGTAAGGATACATGGTTTTTTTCACCTATTCGCCGACTTGTGTCTCGATACCTTTTTCCTTTAATGATCCTGGTAGGACGGATCTTTAGGATTTCTGAAGAAAGGATACAGCGCTCTTTTATTGACATAAATAATCATCTGGTTCAGATCAAGGGTATTTCAGTGAAGCCTGAAAAGATAATGATCCTTCTTCCGCAGTGTCTGCAAAATAGTGATTGTGCGTTCAGGATTACAAAGGATATTAAAAGCTGCAAAAGGTGCGGGCGCTGCCAGATTGCAGAAATTATATCCATTTTGGAAAACTACGGAATCATGGGTTGGGTTGCCACCGGCGGTACCCTGGCCAGAAAACATATAGTGGACCATCGTCCGGACGCTGTTATAGCCGTAGCATGTCCCAGGGACCTTTCCAGCGGGATAATAGATTGTTTTCCTATCCCTGTTTATGGCATTTTAAACCAGAGACCCGAAGGGCCTTGCGTAAATACTCTGGTAAATATGGAAAAGATCCGCTGGGCCATTAAAAATTTCGTAATACATTAGGGACTGGAAATGACTTTTTGCGAATCAATCATTAATAGATCGGGAATTTAAAATGAATGAATTTGTCCCCTTCGGTAAGCTGCTTGTTATTCTGGGTATTTTGCTTGTTTTGGTTGGAGTTTTGATTGTTTTTGGGGCAAAAATACCTCTGGTTGGTAAGCTGCCCGGAGATATTCATATAAAAAAAGGGAATTTCGATCTTTATTTTCCAATTGCCACATGTATAGTTATAAGCCTTATTTTGACCCTTCTTTTTTACTTAATTCATAAAATAAAATAGATAGCAATAGCGCTCTGTTATTAAGACACTAACACAGAGAAAATATACTACTCTGAGCAACACAGGAATGGTTTTGCATTTAATGACTTTGTGGCTGAAATTAATACGGCTGTGTAAAACCTTGCATAAAAAAGAAGGGCCGCATCCTGTGAAGAGCAGGGTGCGGCCCCAAACAAATCAGGACCTCATCTGGGGGGGAATAGATGGGTAGTCCTGATCATGTTTTGTCTATTTAAAATAAGAGCCCAAGGCCCAGACCACTATATAAACCGAGTCCACCGAGACCGTACATGCCAAGGCCACCGAGACCACTGTACATGCCAAGGCCACCGAGACCGTACAGGCCGAGTCCGCCGAGACCACTGTACAGGCCGAGTCCACCGAGACCATACATGCCAAGACCACCGAGACCACTGTATAAGCCGAGTCCACCGAGACCATACATACCGAGACCGCCGAGACCGTACATACCGAGACCGCTGAGACCGTACATACCGAGACCGCCGAGACCGTACATGCCAAGACTACCTGAACCGTACATCCCGTATAAGCCAGAGCTACCGTATCCGTATGGAGAACCGTACATGCCGTAGCTACCATAGCCGCCGTATCCGCCATAGCCGCCGTATCCACCGTATCCGCCGTATCCGTAAGGAGAACCATAACCGTAGCCGCTATAACCATAGCCACCATAAGAGGGATAACCGTATCCTCCTCCATAACCATAACCGCCGTATCCACCGTATCCGTAAGGAGAACCATATCCGTAGCCGCTGTATCCATACCCGCCATAGGAAGGATAGCTGCTACCATAATACCCATAAGAACTGCCATAATAACCGCCATAAGAACTGCCATAATACCCGCCATAAGAACTGCCATAATACCCGCTGTAATATGAGGGATAACTGCTGCCATAATAAGGATAACTGTATTGAGCAAAGGCAGGCACAGACAAGAGTGATAGAATGATAATCACAGTCATAATAAAGAAAATTTTTTCACACCCCTGAGATAGCTTCATAAATCTTACTCCTTAAACCGAAATTTACACTCCTTATTCAAAATCCTTGAAAACTCAAATGTGATAAATTATTTAAAAAAACACCCCCTTTTTAGAATCTTCAAATCTATGAAAAATATGTTGTTAAAAAATTCTAAAAAACTTCAATTTGAGTTAATTAAATGCAAAAACAATGCCACTATTGATTCAAGGATTTTAGAATACAAAACTAGAAGGATATGTATCAGTTTTAACGCAACAATAATGAAAATTCCTGTTCACGCAGAGAAGAAAGACGAAAATTCCCAAGCATCAATTTTCGGATGAAAATAATGCATAAAAGATATGACATTTAAAAAAAATATAGACTCAAAAACAGAAAAAAAGTAAGGTTTTAATAACCCGCCATTCTCTCCAATCTTGCTATTCGTTCCTCAGAATTAGGATGCGTGCTGAAAAGATTCTGTATCCCTCGAGCACTTAGGGGATTCATGATAAACATATGGGCAGTTGAAGGATTTGCATGCATCGGCATTTGTCTGTTCGCTATCTGGAGCTTTCTGAGAGCGCTGGCTAATCCGAGCGGATTGCCGCTTATTTTTGCGCCGCCTGCATCCGCCGCATACTCTCTGGATCTGGAGATAGCCATCTGGATAAGCATAGCCGCGATAGGAGCAAGAATCATCATGATCAGATATGCGAGGATATTCCCTTCTCCACCCCTGTCCCGTCTGCTTCCGCCAATCCCTCCGAATATAAGTCCCCACCGGGCAATTGACGCAAGAAAGGTTATGGCACCTGCAATGACAGCGGCAATAGAACCAATCAAGATGTCGCGATGCTGTACATGGGCTAATTCGTGCCCGAGGACACCGGACAGTTCCTCCCTTGTCAGAATACTTCTAATTCCCCGTGTGACTGCTACTGCCGCATGTTTTGGATTTCTGCCTGTTGCAAAAGCGTTTGGAGTATCCTGTGGACATATGTAAACTTTAGGCATGGGCAAATCTGCGCGTTCTGCCAATTTTGAAACAATATCGTACAACTCCGGGTCTTCTTCTCTGCTTATCTCACGGGCCTTATACATCTTAAGAACAATCTTGTCGCTGAACCAGTAGGTAAAGAAATTCATCATGGTGGCCATAATAAGGGCGAAAACCAATCCCTGTCTTCCTCCCAGTGCCCCTCCGGCCAGCACCAGGAGCACAGTGAGTGCTATCATTAATAAAGCGGTTTTAAAGGTATTCATATTTAATTTCTCCTTTCAGTATAACTACAGATCACCCCATTCGTACCGGCATATTGCCATACAAGTAAGGGCTGCTGTCTCAACACGCATAATTCTGGGGCCACAGAATAGAAGATGATATCCTGATGCCCTTATATTTTCAATCTCTTTTTGGGAAAAGCTCCCTTCAGGGCCCACAAGCATGGAGATTGAATCGGGCCTTTTAAGGCTCCGTAAGAGATCTTTCAGATTTTTCCCGGGATCGCTTCCCTCCCAAAAACAAATTTTGAGATCTGCCTCCGGTCCATTTTTTAAAAAAGAATCCATTGTCTGCGGAAAAATAAGGGAAGGTAAATCTACCCTGCCGGATTGCTTGGCAGCCTCTTTTATTATTCGTTCCCATCTTTGCCATCTGTTTTGACTCAGAGATTTATTTTGTGGGAGGAAACTCCTCTCGCTCTGGAGTGGATAAATAATATCCACTCCGAGTTCTGTGGCCTTTTGTAGTATAAATTCTGTCTTGCTGTAACGGGGGATAGCTTGTCCCAAATTTATTTTTGGCCTTGGCCTTTTGGGTAACTTTTCTTCTTTAATTATTTTTAATACAGCCTGGGCCCTGGTCATCTCTATTATCTGTGCCTTATAGAAATCACCAGAGCCATTGGCAATATTGATAACATCTCCGGGTGTGATTCTCATAGCCCGGAGATGGTGCAACTCCTCTCCCGAAAATTCTACATGTGATGATACGTATAACTTCTCATTAATCCAAAAAAGTCTGGACATGATGCCACCTTACGGTGAATCCTGCCTTTTATTTTTTATCCTCATCAACGACCTCGAAATCCGCGTCAACCACATTTTCTCCTTCCGGTCCGGCCTGAGGTCCGCTACCTGCGCTTTCCGGTCCTGCTTCCTGAGTCCCTTGTCCATGTGGTGTCTGTTGAGATGATGCCTGGGAATACATCTGTTCAGCCAATTTATGGGAAGCCTTGGTGAGTTCATCAATGCCTTTCTTGATTGCGTCAGCGTCCGTGCTTTCGTCCTTTAACTTTTGAAGCCTGTCCTTTGCTTCATTGATTTTTGCCCTGTCGGCTTCATTGATCTTATCACCGAATTCGCTCAGGTTTTTATCTATCTGGAAGATGAGACTGTCTGCCTGATTCCTGGCCTCAGCCAGATCCTTCTTCTTTTTGTCCTCAGAAGCGTGCTGCTCAGCATCTTTGACCATTTTTTTAATTTCTTCTTCAGTGAGACCACTGGATGATGTGATCTGAATGGCCTGCTGCTTTCCGGTAGCCTTATCCTGGGCAGAGACATTAAGGATGCCGTTTGCATCTATATCAAAGGTTACCTCAATCTGTGGAATGCCTCTGGGAGCCGCGGGTATGCCTATAAGATCGAAACGGCCCAGACTGCGATTGTCTGCCGCCATCTCCCTTTCACCCTGAAGGACATTGATGCTTACGGCAGTCTGATTATCAGCGGCAGTTGAAAAGGTCTGTGCCTTCTTGGTAGGAATAGTGGTATTCCTTTCAATCAGTTTAGTGAATACGCCGCCTAATGTCTCGATACCCAGTGAAAGGGGAGTGACATCGAGAAGAAGCACATCCTTTACATCTCCGGTAAGAACACCACCTTGTATGGCCGCCCCAACTGCAACCACCTCATCCGGATTTACTCCTTGATGAGGATCTTTGCCAAAGAATTTTTTCACCGTTTCCTGGACAAGGGGCATCCTGGTCTGACCGCCGACCAATATTACTTCGTCTATATCGGAAGAAGAGAGATTTGCATCCCTAAGGGCAAGACGACAAGGCTCTATGGTTTTTTCAACGAGGTCCCCTACCAATTGCTCCAGCTTTGCCCGGGTGAGCGTGATATTCATGTGCTTAGGTCCAGTGGTATCTGCTGTAATGAACGGGAGATTAATATCCGTTTGAACTGAAGAAGAAAGCTCGCATTTACCCTTTTCAGCAGCCTCTTTTAATCTTTGGAGCGCCATCTTGTCCTGCCTCAGGTCGATCCCCTGGTCTTTTTTAAATTCATCCGCAAGCCAGTTTATTATCCTCTGGTCGAAATCGTCTCCTCCTAGATAGGTGTCACCGTTAGTGGATTTAACTTCGAAAACCCCTTCACCCAATTCCAGGATGGAGATATCAAAGGTCCCTCCGCCCAAGTCGTATACAGCAATCTTTTCATCATGTTTTTTGTCAAGTCCATAAGCCAATGAAGCGGCCGTAGGTTCATTTATTATCCTGAGTACATTCAACCCCGCGATTCGGCCGGCATCCTTGGTGGCCTGTCTTTGACTGTCATTAAAATAGGCCGGTACTGTAATAACTGCATCCTTAACCTTTTCGCCGAGATATCTCTCTGCGGTTTCCTTCATCTTCTGAAGGATCATGGCTGATATCTCGGGTGGCGTATACTTCTTGCCCAATACCTCAATGGCGCACTCCCCGTGTTTTCCTTCTACGATCTTAAATGGGCTCACCTTGATGGCCTTTTTGACCTCCTCACTGTTAACACGTCTCCCAATAAGTCTTTTGACTGAAAAAATGGTATTATCCGGATTGGTTATGGCCTGCCTTTTGGCAATCTGGCCGACCAGTCTGTCACCTTTGTCAGTAAAGGCTACCATAGAAGGGGTTGTTCGATTGCCTTCGGCATTTTCAAGTACCTTAGGATC
>JBLIRS010000113.1:0-9732 GCA_049472415.1 bacterium
TTTATTTTTAAAAGAAGCGCCGCAAAGTACAGGCACAAATTTCAGATTTAAGGTGCCTATTCTGATCCCCCTAATAATCTCTTCCTCGCCCAGTCCTCCGGTCTCCAGGTACTTTTCCATTAGAATATCATCCTGCTCGGCAACGGTCTCAATAAGATTTGAACGGTATTCCTGTGCCAGAAGTAAGAGCTCTTGAGGGACTGGCTCTTTATGATAAACAGCGCCAAGGGTTTCTTCCTCCCATACGAATGCCTCCAGATTGATCAGATCGATTACGCCTCTAAACTCATTTTCTGTTCCGATAGGAATCTGTAAAGGTAAAGGTTGTGTTCCCAATCGTGTTTTGATCATGTCGACAGCCCTAAAATAGTCAGAGCCAATACGGTCCATTTTGTTTATATAGGAAATTCTGGGGATAAAATATCTGTCTGCCTGTCTCCAAACCGTTTCTGATTGAGGCTCCACACCGTTGACACCGCAAAAAATAGCTATTGATCCATCCAAAACCCGGAGAGACCTTTCAACCTCTGCCGTGAAATCAACATGACCGGGGGTATCAATGATATTGATCCGATAGCCCTTCCAAAAACAGGTAGTCGCGGCTGAGGTGATCGTAATTCCCCGCTCCTTTTCCTGGTCCATCCAGTCCATTTCTGCCGCACCGTCATCCACTTCACCGATCTTATATGTAATACCGCTGTAATACAATATCCTCTCGGTTGTTGTGGTTTTTCCGGCATCTATATGAGCCATGATACCTATATTTCTTATTTTTTCCAAAGGGGTTTGGCCTAACAAACCGTTCTCCTTTTTATTACCATTTATAATGGGCAAAAGCTTTATTTGCTTCAGCCATTTTATGTGTATCTTCTTTTTTCTTTATGGATAAGCCTCTATTATTGGCTGCGTCTATTAATTCATTGGTAAGGGCATCAACCATACTTTTGCCGCCCTGTTGCTTCGCATAATCAATTATCCATCGGATGGCAAGGGTAATCCGGCGTTGTGGACGTATTTCCACAGGAACCTGATAGGTCGATCCGCCGACTCGCCTGGATTTAACCTCCAGAACAGGCTTTACATTTCCCAGGGCTTGTTTGAAAAGCTGAAGAGGATCTTCCTTCGTCTTTGTCTGAATAAGTTCCAGGGACCGATAAAGGATATTTTCCGCTTTACTCTTTTTACCATCCTTCATCAGATGTTTTATAAACTTAGCCACTAGTGTATCATTATATTTAGAGTCAGTTTCAGTTTCTCTTCTTGTGACTACCCTTCTCCTGGGCATTGAATAAAACTCCTTTTCTTTTTAGCAATTATTTTTTATATCTATCTGTATCTAAATAATTAAAGCCAATATTTCAACTATGAGCAAGGTGATTTAAGTCTATTTAGGCCGCTTGGCCCCATACTTTGATCTGCCTTTTTTCCGGTTTTGAACACCTGCTGTATCAAGGTGACCTCGTATGATATGATAACGGACTCCCGGCAAATCTTTAACCCTTCCTCCTCTGATTAAAACAATAGAGTGTTCCTGAAGGTTATGGCCAATGCCAGGAATATACGTAGTAACTTCTTTCCCGTTTGTCAATCTTACTCTGGCAACCTTTCTTAGGGCAGAATTTGGCTTTTTCGGAGTAGAGGTGTATACCCTTACACACACTCCCCTTTTTTGGGGACAGGAATCTAGTGCGGGTGTATCCTTCTTCTTTAAGACTTTTTCACGACCTTGTCTAACCAATTGATTGATGGTCGGCATATATAATTACTCCAGTTTTTTGTGGCAGCCCATCTTATTTCACGAGATGGCTATGCCGGAAATAGTTTTTATTGGATCAAATTTATATTTTTACAATTGATAAAATGAGCACTTATTTTAAATCCTTGTGAAGTATTTGTCAAGTCAGAATCGATGAAGGCATTCCATCATCCTCCACCTCTTTAACATCGATTTCTCTATAGCGCTTCAGACCTGTTCCGGCGGGGATAAGACGGCCTACAATAACATTTTCTTTTAATCCCCTCAAATCATCCTGTTTCCCACATACGCTTGCCTCTGTAAGAACTCGAGTCATCTCCTGGAAAGATGCCGCAGATATAAAGCTGTCTGTACTCAGTGAAGCCTTTGTGATCCCAAGAAGTAAAGGTTTTGCGCTTGCAGGTTCTCCGTTTTCTGAGATGACACGTTCATTTTCTTGTTGGAATTGAAATTTGTCAACCTGTTCTCCAACGATAAACTTAGTATCTCCCACGGATTCTATTTTTACCCACCTTAACATCTGACGCACAATAACTTCGATATGTTTATCATCTATACTGACTCCCTGGAGACGATAGACCTCCTGAACTTCATCCACAAGATATTTCTGAAGGGCCTTGTCACCCATAACTCTTAGTATGTCATGAGGATTTGGCGCTCCGTCCATAAGAGGCTCTCCGGCCTTCACTCTGTCTCCGTCGTGTACATTTATGTGCTTTCCTCTCGGTATTAGGTATTCTTGCTCCACACCGGTCTCGTTTCTTACCTTGACCACTCTCATCCCCTTAGACATGCCTCCAAGACTTACCTCACCGTCGATCTCGGCGATGATGGCATATTCTTTTGGTTTTCTTGCTTCAAACAATTCCGCTACCCTCGGAAGCCCACCCGTAATATCCTTTGTCTTAGTAGTTTCTCTCGGGATCTTTGCAATAATGTCACCTGGTGAAACCTCCGTGCCTTCAGGTATAATTAAATGAGCGCCTGCTGGCAGCATATAATTTGTAGCCTGTTTATGATCGCCCTTAATCTGAAATCTTGGTTGTAATTTTTCGTCCTGATGGTCCAAGATCACTTTTTGTGATAATCCTGTAACCTCGTCCACTTCCTCCTTCATTGTCGTACCTTCAATGACATCCTTGAATGAAAGCCTGCCCGCGACTTCAGTAAGTATAGGTATTGTAAAAGGATCCCACTCGACCAGTGTCTCTCCAACATTAACCATCTGACCATCTCTGATCTTGACGGTTGCGCCATATACCACCGGATATTTTTCTCTCTCATGGCCCGTTTCGTCTTCTATCCCAATGCTGCCATTTCGGTTTAGAACTATCATGTTCCCATCCTTTTTCATAACCGTAATCAGATTGTGATAGTTTAACCGGCCTTTGTTTTTTGCCGCAAGGGTAGATTCAGTCTCTGTTAATCTGGCTGTGCCTCCGATATGGAAAGTCCTCATTGTCAACTGTGTGCCAGGCTCCCCTATTGACTGGGCCGCGAGCACTCCAACTGCCTCGCCAAGTTCCACCATCTTGCCTGTAGCCAGATTCGTTCCGTAACATTTTGCACAAACACCCCTTCTTGCCTCACAGGTTAGAACAGACCTGATCTTGATGCTGCTTATGCCCGCATCCATGATTTTATCAGCAAGATCTTCGTCGATTTCAGTATTGGCACTTACCAACACCTCGTCAGTTACAGGATCCAGGATATCTTCAAGTGATACTCTTCCAATTGCCCTGTCCTTGATAGACGCTATCATTTCACCGCCTTCAATGATCGGGGTAAATTCGATACCATCAAGGGTCCCACAGTCCTCCATTGTAATTATGACATCTTGGGCCACATCTACAAGTCGCCGTGTCAGATAACCCGAATCCGCAGTTTTTAGTGCCGTATCTGCCAGTCCTTTTCGAGCCCCATGGGTAGAGATAAAATATTGCAAAACTGTCAAACCTTCTCTAAAATTGGCAGTAATAGGGGTCTCTATGATTTCACCGGAAGGTTTGGCCATTAATCCCCTCATTCCGGCCAACTGCCTGATCTGTTGTTTGCTTCCCCTGGCTCCTGAATCGGCCATCATGAATATGGGATTAAATTCACCGGAATGCACTGATCGGCCTCGACTTTTCAGCTTGTCAACGCTTCTAAGCTCATTAAACATCTCATCGGAAATCTGTTCCGTGACCCTGGACCAAATATCAACCACTTTGTTATATCGCTCCCCGTCCGTTATTATTCCGTCAAGGTGCTGTTTTTCGACCTCTATAACCTCTTGTTCCGCTATATTTATAATCTCTTCTTTTCTGGAAGGAATCTGGATATCGTCTATGGATATTGAAATGCCTGATTTTGTAGCATATTTGAATCCGATATCCTTCAGATTATCTAATAGAGTAAGTGTTTCTTGAGTCTCGCATTTCCTGACGCATTGGGCAACTACATTTATAATGTCCTTCTTTTTAAGTTCATAGTTTATAAAGGGTGTGCCGGGAGGCAAAATGGTATTAAATATGATCCGACCCGCTGTTGTCTCGACTATCTTACCCTCAATCCGTACTTTTATTTTAGCCTGAAGGCTAATTTCACCGCAGTCGTAGGCCATTAAGGCCTCATCCTGGTCGGAAAAGATCTTCCCCTCTCCCTTTTCCCCTATTTTTACCTTGGTCAAAAAATAACATCCCAATACTATATCTTGACTGGGAACCGCTAAGGGTTCACCATTCGCAGGTGAAAGAATATTATTGGTAGACATCATTAAAACACGTGCTTCAATTTGTGCTTCGAATGAAAGTGGTATATGCACTGCCATCTGATCACCATCAAAATCGGCATTGAAGGCCGCACAAACAAGCGGATGTATCCTGATGGCTTTACCTTCCACAAGAACAGGTTCGAATGCCTGAATACCAAGACGATGCAAGGTTGGCGCCCTATTCAAAAGCACTGGATGCTCGGTTATGACCTCTTCAAGGATCTCCCAAATTTCCGGTCTTTGTTTTTCAACCATTTTTTTTGCACTTTTAATGGTTGTAACATAGCCCATTTCCTCTAGTTTGTTGTATATGAAGGGCTTAAAAAGCTCAAGGGCCATCTGCTTCGGCAATCCGCACTGATGGAGTTTTAGCTCAGGCTCAACGACGATAACCGAACGCCCTGAATAGTCAACCCTTTTCCCCAGGAGATTTTGCCGGAATCGCCCCTGTTTTCCCTTTAACATATCACTGAGTGATTTTAAGGGACGATTATTAGCCCCTCGAAGGACCCTCCCCCGTCTCCCATTATCAAAAAGCGCATCAACAGCTTCCTGAAGCATACGCTTTTCATTGCGAATGATTACATCCGGAGCATTCAATTCTATCAACCTTTTAAGGCGATTGTTCCGATTGATGACCCTGCGATAAAGATCATTCAAGTCTGAAGTGGCAAAACGCCCTCCATCCAGGGGGACCAGTGGGCGGAGATCCGGGGGAATCACGGGGATTACCTCCAGTATCATCCATTCAGGTTTGTTCCCGGAGTAAAGAAAGGCTTCCACAACCTTAAGCCTTTTTGCCAGTTTTTTCTCTTGCTGGGCAGAAGTGGTCTGTTTCATTTCTATACGTAATTCCTTGGCAAGATTAGGAATATCCAACTTTTGCAGCATCGTCCGGATGGCTTCGGCTCCCATTCCGGCTTCAAATCTGTCTCCGAATTGCTCTCGCGCCTTTCGATATTTATCTTCGGTTAGTATTTCTTTGGATTGAAGTTCCGTGTCTCCTGAATCTATAACCACATAAGCCTCAAAATAAAGGACCTTTTCAAGATCCCTGAGGGTCATATCAAGTAAGTGGCCAATTCTGCTCGGAAGCCCTTTAAAAAACCATACATGAGATACCGGGCAGGCCAGTTCGATATGACCAAGCCGTTCCCTTCTCACTTTTGACTGAATAACCTCCACACCACATTTATCACATACTACTCCCCTGTGTTTCATCCGTTTGTATTTACCGCAATTACACTCCCAGTCCTTTGTAGGTCCAAAGATTTTTGCACAAAACAAACCGTCTTTTTCCGGTTTGAAGGTCCTATAATTTATTGTTTCAGGCTTTTTTACTTCTCCATGAGACCAAGATCTAATCTTTTCCGGAGAAGCTAATCCAATGCGGATTGATTCAAAATCGATCCTCTCTTTGGTTTTGTCCGTAAATCCTCGATAAGATCTCAATACATGCCTCCTTTTATTCCTTCTGATCTTTTGATAATTCAACATCCAGGCATAGGCTTTGAAGCTCTTTAACCAGAACATTGAATGATTCTGGTACTCCCGGTTCTTTAAGATCTTCACCCTTCACTATGGATTCATAGGCATCTGTTCGGCCGCCTACGTCATCCGATTTGACAGTCAGGATCTCCTGCAGAATATAGGCAGCTCCATAAGCTTCAAGTGCCCATACCTCCATCTCCCCGAATCTCTGCCCTCCAAACTGAGCCTTTCCGCCTAAAGGCTGTTGGGTTACAAGTGAATAAGGGCCTATAGACCGTGCATGAATCTTATCATCAACCAAATGAGCTAATTTTAACATATAGATATAGCCCACTGTTACATCCTGTAGAAAGGGTTCTCCTGTCCGGCCATCATAAAGGATGGTTCTCCCTGATTCAGAAAAACCGGCCTCCTTGAGAGTTTCTTTGATCTGGGAGACGCTGGCGCCGTCAAATACCGGGGTAGCCATATATACACCTAGAGCGTCTGCGGCCCATCCCAAATGTGTCTCGAGTATTTGTCCCACATTCATTCGTGATGGAACTCCCAATGGATTCAGCACGATGTCTACCGGTGTTCCGTCAGGAAGGAAGGGCATATCTTCCTGAGGAAGGATTTTTGAAACCACTCCCTTGTTTCCATGACGGCCTGCCATCTTGTCACCAACAGATAGCTCTCTTTTCATAGCTATATAAACCTTGACGAGTTTTATGACTCCGGGTGGCAGCTCGCCTCCCTTCTCAAGCCTGGAGAGCTTTTCATGAAATATATTTTGATAATAATCGATTTGAGAATCCGCCCAGTTTTCAATATCTTCTGCCTGCGGTTTAATAATGGAATGATTTATTGTGCCAAACTCATCCTCATCTGCTTCCTCATCAGCGCCTTCCGGTTCTTCTTCAAGATTTTGATCTGGCGTGAGGTCTTGCATCAATCTTGCTTTCTGGTCTTGAACTATTTTTATCTCATCCCTTAGACTTTTCTTTAGTTTGGAGACCTCTTCATCTTCAATGTCCTTTGTCCGTTTGTCTTTTTCAACGCCCTTTCGCGAGAAAACCTTTACGTCGATTACCACACCTTCGATCCCGGGTGGCACTGGTAATGACGCATCTCTTACGTCCGCAGCCTTTTCTCCGAAAATTGCCCTGAGAAGTTTTTCTTCCGGTGTGAGTTGTGTTTCTCCCTTGGGAGTAACCTTGCCAACGAGAATATCTCCGGGCTTTACCTCTGCGCCTATACGAATAATACCGCTTTCATCCAGATTTTTTAGAGCTTCTTCTCCCACATTAGGGATTTCTCTTGTAATCTCTTCCTTGCCTAATTTTGTATCCCTGACCTCGATATCAAATTCTTCAATGTGAATAGATGTATAACGATCTTCTTTCACGAGGTTTTCACTGATAAGTATCGCATCCTCAAAATTGTATCCACCCCAAGGCATAAACGCAACAAGGACATTTTGACCCAGGGCCAGCTCTCCTTGTTCTGTGGCTGCCCCATCCGCAATAAGCTCTCCTGCCTCAACCCTTTGGCCAACTCTTACCACGGGTCTCTGGTTCAAGCATGTATTTTGATTTGAACGCTGAAATTTGATCATGTCATAGATATCCATAATAGGCCTGGTATCGCTTTCAGCAATAGTTTCAGACTCCTGATCAGCCCTGATAATAATTGTATTTGCGCTAACACTTTCAACGGTGCCCGATCTTCTTGCCATAACGATAGCTCCGGAGTCCCTTGCCACAATTCCTTCCATGCCTGTGCCAACAAGCGGTGCCTGAGGCTTTAATAAAGGTACGGCCTGACGCTGCATGTTAGAACCCATTAAGGCCCTGTTGGCATCATCATGCTCCAGGAAAGGAACAAGGGATGTGGATACACTAACAAGTTGTTTGGGCGATACGTCCATAAAATCAATCTGATCGGTTGGGAGCTTTTTGAATTCTCCGCCATGTCTGGCATTTATTCTGTCCGATATAAATCGTCCTTTTTCATCAATAGGTGCATTTGCCTGTGCTACTGCATAATTTTCTTCTTCACTGGCAGTCAGGTAAACAATTTCATCAGTAACATGTCCGTTGATTACTTTCCTGTAGGGGGTTTCAATAAATCCAAACTCATTAACCCTTGCATAGGTGGATAGCGACGAAATAAGCCCGATATTTGGTCCTTCAGGGGTTTCAATTGGGCAAATACGGCCATAGTGAGTTGTATGGACATCTCTTACCTCAAAACCAGCTCTTTCTCTACTGAGACTTCCAGGTCCAAGGGCACTTAAACGTCTCTTGTGGGTGAGCTCTGAGAGTGGATTAGTCTGATCCAGGAACTGTGACAATTGGCTGCTGCCGAAAAATTCCTTAATCACCGCCGCAACCGGTTTTGAGTTGACAATATCATGAGGCATAACTGTTTCCACATCCTGGATGCTCATTCTTTCTCTTATGGCCCTCTCCATTCTCACCAAGCCAATGCGAAACTGGTTCTCCAAAAGCTCTCCTACTGATCGGACTCTACGATTGCCAAGGTGGTCAATGTCGTCAACATATCCATATCCGTTTTGAAGTTGTAATAAATAGCGTATAGTTTCGCAGAAGTCTTGCTCTGTAAGCAGTCTTTCCTCTATATCTATATCAAGCCCAAGACGCCTATTAATGATCAAACGGCCAACCTTGGACAAGTCATAACGTTTGGCGTCAAAGAACATATGCTTGAACAGTGTTTGTGCACTTTCCGGTGTTGGCGGATCTCCGGGCCGCATCCGTTTGTATATATCTATCAATGCATCAGTTTTGCTCTTGATATTATCTTTGATAACCGTATCTCTCAGGGATGTTCCGATATCGCTTCCTTCAACTATAAGGAGCTCCAGCTCGTGGACCCCTTTTTCACGGAATGCAATGAGGTTATCCATAGTGATAGGGCTATTGACCTCTAAAAGGACTTCGCCGCTTTCCATGTCAACGATATCCGAAGCCAGATAGCGCCCCATTAGCTCCTCCTCCTCAACAGGTATTTGTGTTATCCCACTTTCCTCCAAACGCTTTAAGGCAGCTTTGCTTATCTTGGTATGTGCCTTAACGATAACACGTCCTGTTTCGGGGTCCAATATGTCCCTGGTAGCTCTTTCCCCTACATGCGCATCGGGATCTAAAATTTTTGACCAGGTATTATCTTCACCTAACACTACCTTCTCCGTAAGGTAAAACCTTTTAAGAATTTCCTCATCCGACTCTAAACCAAGAGCCCTTAGAAGTACTGAAGCAATGATCTTCCTTCTGCGGTCGATCCTTAAATAAAGGATGTCCTTTGTGCAGATTTCAAATTCGACCCATGATCCCCTATAAGGAATGATTCTGGCCGTATAGATAATTTTTTGACCAGAATAGGTTTTCCCTTTGTCATGGCCGAAGAAGACTCCGGGTGATCTGTGCATTTGGCTGACAATAGCCCTTTCCGTTCCATTGATAATAAAAGTGCCGTTTTCGGTCATCAACGGAATTTCACCTAAATAGATCTCTTGTTCCTTTATATCTCTGATAGACCGGGTCATCTGCTCCTTGTTTTTAACCCAAACAATGAGACGGACAACCACTTTAAGGGCTGCCGCATAGGTCATTCCTCTTTGATGGCATTCTTTAACGCTGTATTTTGGTTCCCCAAAGCTATAAGAAACAAATTCTAAAGAACAGGTATCGCTGAAATCACTAATGGGGAAAACACTTTTAAAAAC
>JBLIRS010000114.1:0-9728 GCA_049472415.1 bacterium
ATAAAGGAGGCTATTTTGACCTGACAACCCTGGACGTGGCAAGCGATCTGAGGCGGGATACGGTGCTTGCCCTTGAGGCCATGGGCATTCCTATTGAATATAGTCATCATGAAGTGGGGCCGTCTCAACATGAAATAGATATGCGTTTCACAGATGCACTGAAAATGGCTGACAATGTTATTACCTACAGGATTGTGGTCAAAGAGATTGCTCAAAAATATGGGTGTTATGCCACCTTTATGCCCAAACCCCTGTTCGGTCAAAACGGGAGCGGGATGCATACCCACCAGTCTCTGTTCAAAGGCGACAGAAACGCCTTCTTTGACAAAAATGACAAATATCACCTGAGCCAGGAAGCAAAGGGATTCATAGCTGGGCAATTAAAACATGCCAAGGAGATGTCTTCCGTTTTTGCGCAATGGATCAACTCTTACAAACGATTGGTTCCCGGTTATGAGGCACCTGTTTATATAGCGTGGTCCAAGCGTAACCGTTCGGCCCTGATCCGGGTGCCCATGTATCATCCCGGGATGGAAAAGGCCACAAGGGCGGAACTGCGGTGTCCTGATCCGGCATGTAATCCCTATCTTACATTTGCCTCAATGTTGCATATGGGGCTTGAAGGTATAGAGAAAAAGTATCCCCTGCCAGAGCCTATGGAAAAGAACCTGTATCATCTGTCACCGGAAGAACGGAAAGAGGCCGGGGTGGATTCTTTACCGGACAGCCTGGGTGAAGCCATCTCCCTCACCGCAAACAGTGCTCTCATGAAAAATATATTGGGCGAGCATGTATTTTCAAGATTTATTGCCCTGAAAAGAAATGAGTGGGAGGATTATCGTATACAATTAACCCAGTATGAGTTAAGTAAATTATTGCCGATTTTATAATGGTCAACCTTGTAAAAAGTCATTAAGGGAGTTTATTGACATCCTGGTTAAACATCACGACATCATGTTTAGGGCCCTCAGAAAAGGCCCTCTGGCATCGAAATGACTTTTTATGAATTTCCCCCCCATTATTTATATTATAAGCAATGGATTGAAGAGGCACAAAGCCTGAAGCTTTGTGCCTCTTCAAAAAATCCTTTTCAGGGCTGAAGATATTTTTTTTATTCATAACTGCCTATTTTTTAAGCAAGTTAAATTAATTAGTTCATTTATTACGATACAAAAAAAATGATAGATCAGCAAAAAAGAAAATCTTTAAAGACAGCCATCACAGATATGGAGGCATATTATTTCGGATCGGCGAAAACGGGTGTCTACAGGTTTGTCATAGAAGAAACCGAAAGGATTTTGATTGAACATATCCTGGTTAAAACGGGAGGCAATAAGTACAAGGCATCTCAAATACTGGGTATTAACAGGAATACACTACATTCCAAGATGAAGAAACTGGGAATTGATTAATATGAAGGACTTATCTTTAGAATACAAAAAATTGGTAGCGGACAGGGATTATCGGGTACCAAGCGGGTGTGCGGTTACAGGAATAATGAACGAGTCCGGAAAATGTTTCAGCGGAAATGCCATTATTGATTCCATTACGCTCATGCATGACCGGGGAAACGGGATGGGCGGCGGATTTGCTGCTTACGGCATCTACCCGGATATGTCTAAGCATTATACCTTTCATATCATGTATGATGAAGAAGAGGCAAAGCAAAAGGCTGAGGAATATCTAAGGGGTTTTTATATCATAATACATGACGGGCCCATACCCTTCCGGGAGACAAAAAGGATAGGCGTCAGCCCCATTCTATGGAAATACTTTCTTGATCCCAAGGAAGATATTATGACAAAAGAGGTTTTCAGCACCGAAGAAGACCTGGTCTTCCATACCGTTATGCATGTAAACAGCAGGATCAAGAATGCATTTGTATTCTCAAGCGGGAAAAATATGGGCATCTTCAAAGGTGTGGGATATCCGGAGGACATTGCCGAATTCTTCAAACTCGATCAATATAAGGGATATCTCTGGACCGCTCACGGAAGGTTCCCTACAAACAGCGTGGCATGGTGGGGCGGCGCTCATCCCTTCGGGCTTCTGGACTGGTCCGTGGTTCACAACGGAGAGATATCCTCATACGGGAGCAACAGGCGATATCTGGAGAGTTTCGGTTACCATTGTTCATTCTTCACTGATACAGAGGTCATTATCTATCTTTTCGATCTGCTCCATCGAAAGCACAGGCTTTCCTTTGAGATTATCGCGAAGATCCTTTCAGCCCACTTTTGGAACGACATCGAGAGGATGCCGGAGGATGAGAAGGAATTATATAAAAGCCTGAGGATCGTCTATGGCCCTGCCCTGCTCAATGGTCCCTTTGCCGTCATAACCGCCAATTCAGAAAACATGATCGGATTGAGTGACAGGGTTAAACTGCGGCCGCTGGTGGCTGCCCGATATAGGGATTTTCTTTACATTTCCTCTGAGGAATCAGCCATCAGGGAGGTTTGTCCCAAGCCTGACAGGGTCTGGATGCCACGTGCCGGAGAACCTGTAATCGGGCGGTTAAGGGTCCCCTCATCAGATGAAAACTGCCATATGAACAAAAACAAAGAAGAAGTCGAGGTATTGTAATGGCCAAGGTACCTTTAATATCCGATTTTATAGTGGAACGTAATCAGGATAAATGCATCAGTTGTCAGGTGTGCTGCCGTATGTGCGCTTTTGACGGCCATTGTTATGATCCGGAAACAAAACAGGTCTCAACGGATTCCACAAAGTGTGTGGGCTGCCATTTTTGTGAGAGCTTTTGTCCTACAAACGCCATTCTCATAAAAGAGAATCCCTCTAAATCGAGAGGAAATGCCAACTGGCAGCAGGAAACCCTTGTGGGAATAACGAAACAGGCTGAGACCGGAGGGGTGCTCCTGACCGGAATGGGATGCGACCGCCCCTACCCCATTTACTGGGACCATATCCTTCTAAACGCCTCACAGGTTACCAATCCATCCATAGATCCGTTGAGGGAACCCATGGAGCTGCGCACATACATAGGGAGGAAACCCGAACGTCTCCAGCTCGATGAATCAGAAAAAGGCATGGCATCACTAAAGACCATATCAAGCGGCCTGATGGTGCTGGAGACCCCAATACTCTTTTCCGCCATGTCCTATGGCTCCATAAGCCTGAATGCCTGCCGGTCCCTGGCCAGGGCGGCGTCCGAATTCGGCACCTTTTACAATACGGGTGAGGGTGGGCTGCACAGTGAGCTTTATAAATATGGAAAGAATACCATTGTCCAGGTTGCCTCAGGCAGGTTCGGCGTTCATGCTGAATATTTGAATGCCGGAGGGGCCATAGAAATCAAGATCGGCCAGGGGGCAAAACCCGGCATCGGGGGACATCTGCCCGGTGAGAAGGTGGATATGGAAATCAGCAGAACCCGTATGATACCAAAAGGATCGGATGCCATCTCCCCTGCCCCACATCATGACATCTATTCCATCGAGGACCTGAGACAGCTCATATTTGCGTTAAAAGAGGCCACACAGTATCAGAAACCCGTAGGTGTCAAGATATCCGCTGTGCATAATGTGGCGCCTATCGCAACAGGAATAGTACGCGCAGGCGCTGATTTTGTCAGTATCGACGGCTTGCGGGGCGGCACCGGAGCGGCGCCGACCATCATCAGGAACAATGTGGGCATTCCCATCGAATTGGCCATTGCTGCTGTGGATACAAGGCTTCGGGAGGAAGGCATCCGGAACCATGCATCCGTGATCGCCGCGGGCGGATTCAGAAACAGCGGGGATGTATTCAAGGCCATTGCCCTGGGTGCGGATGCGGTGTATATCGGAACAGCCGCGCTCGTGGCTATGGGGTGCCATGTGTGCCAGAAATGTTACACAGGAAAATGTAATTGGGGAATCGCGACCCAGGACCCCTATCTTACCAAAAGGCTGAATCCCAACATCGGGGGCCGAAGGCTGATGAATCTTCTTCGGGGCTGGTCCCTCGAGATAAAAGAGATGTTGGGAGGGATGGGGATAAACTCCATAGAGTCCCTCCGTGGAAACAGAGAGGCATTAAGAGGTGTGGGTCTTACTGATACGGATTTAAGGCTACTGGGGATCAAGCCGGCAGGAGAGTCATGGTGATTCAACTAATGATTATTCCTGGGCCGGCCCCGGAGATTTGAGGTATAGATAGATGAAAAAGATCATGATTCATGAAGAATACTGTATGGGATGCAGGCTTTGTGAGATTCATTGCCTTGTTCAGCATTCCAGATCAAAAGAGATTATCAAGGCATATAAAGGGGAATATCCAAAGGCTATGCCACGTTTGGTGGTCGAGGAAAAGGGTTATCAGTCCTTCGCCCTGCAATGCCGTCACTGCGAGGATGCCCCCTGTCTGGATGCCTGCATGACAGGCGCCATGCACCGGGACTCCCATACAGGTGCGGTAATCTGCGATGAAGACAAATGCGTTGGCTGCTGGATGTGCATCATGGTTTGCCCCTTTGGTGTGATTGCCAGAAATACGGAAGGCAAAAAGGTGGCCTCCAAGTGTGACCTGTGTGGCGGGGAAACAGAGCCTGTTTGTGTCCGGAATTGTCCGAACGGGGCCATTACCATTGAGGAATGAAAAATGTTGAATACCGGTTCCGATACAAGCCACACAATAAACATAGATATTTTTTTTCAAAACCATTGAGGGTTGAAAGATGTTAAACGCAAAGTATGTAATCATCGGGAATTCCATAGCAGCCGTCCATGCCGTTGAGGCCATCCGGGAAAGAGATAAAAATGGAAGCGTTATCCTCATATCGGATGAGGATTGCCATGTCTATTCAAGGCCTTTGATCTCATATTATCTGGGTGAAAAGGTGAAGGCGGACCAAATGGATTATCGGCCCGCATCCTTTTATGCTGATCATAACGTTAAGACCATCCTGGGACAAAGGGCTGTAAGCCTCGACACCCAATCCAAAACGGTAATATTGGAGGACCAGACCCGGGTCCGGTTTGAAAAACTACTGCTGACTACCGGAGGCTCTCCCTTCATCCCTGACATTCCCGGAAGGGAGATGCAAGGCATCTTCAGTTTTACCACCATCGAGGATGCTGATTGTTTAAGAGAATTTATAAAAAATCACAACACCCGGAGGGCTGTGGTATTGGGAGGGGGCCTGATCGGCTTAAAGGCCACAGAGGCCCTGATTGCATTGAATATTCAGGTTACCATTGTTGAGCTTGCGGACCGTATATTAAGCGCCACCTTTGATCTCACCGCATCCGGGATAATTGAAAAGGCCCTGAATGTGGTGGGCTGTTCCATTATAACAGGCAATACAGTCAAAGAGTTTATTGAAGGAGAAGATGGGAGAGTCGGCGCGGCATTACTGAAGGATAATTCCAGGATAGAGACCGACCTTGTCATTATAGCCATAGGTGTCCGTCCAAGGGTGGATCTCGCAAAAGGGACAGACATCAAAGTTGGCAGGGGGATACTTGTTGACCGTTTCCTTCAGACAACCGTCAAGGATATATATGCAGCAGGAGATGTGGTGGAGTGCTTCGATTTTATAATGAATACTAACAGGCCGGTGGCAATCCTCCCTAACGCATCGAAACAGGGCCGGATAGCGGGACATAATATGGCAGGCGGAGAAAAGGTATATGAGGGTTGTCTGGCCATGAATTCAGTAGAACTGGCAGGCATTCCAACCATCTCCGTTGGATTGACCGATCCGGTATTACTTTCGAATACAGAAAGAGAAAAAAGAATCGAGGTTCTTCAGGAATTGCGTGAGGAAAGGGACACTTATAAAAAGGTCATCATTGAGGGGAACCGGATCATAGGGGTAATTTTGATCGGAAATATAGACCGTGCCGGCATATATACCGGATTGATCAAGGACAAGGTTGATATTTCTTCCTTTAAGGATCATCTTCTAAAGGATGACTTCGGGCTTTTATCTCTTCCCAGGGAATATCGCAAACACCTGGTGACCGGCCAGGGGATCGAGGTATGAATACATTCGGGCAGGCCAGGATATCAAAGTATGATGCAAGCCTTGAAGGCCGGATGGAACAATTGGATGAAAAATATGCTTGCAATGCAGGAGCTAATATGACAATCGATGCAAAGGGGATTCATTATAAATTATTGAATGAAAAGATTCGTCAGTCCATCCTTGATGGTGAACGTGAGATTTTACTGGAAAACGTGAATGGGCAGCGCTATATAGGAGACGGGCTGACCGGTGATGCGCGAATAATAATCCAAGGGACACCGGGTAATGATTTAGGGACCTTTATGAACGGACCCACCCTGGATGTTCATGGCAATACCCAGGACGGGATCGGAAACACCATGAATGACGGAAAGATTTTGGTGCACGGCCATGCCGGTGATATTGTAGGTTATGCCATGCGAGGCGGAAAGATCTTTATAAAGGGCGATGTGGGATACAGGGTAGGCATTCATATGAAGGCATATGAAAGTTTCTATCCTGTTATCATTGCAGGAGGCACGGCACAGGATTTTTTGGGCGAATACATGGCCGGCGGATTGATTATCGTTCTAGGGATGGATGAAAGTTTGAAAAGGCCCATTGTCGGGAATTATTGCGGCACCGGAATGCATGCCGGCATCATATATATCAGGGGTGAGGTTAAGGATTATCAATTGGGCAAGGAGGTAAAACCCTTTCCTTTGAATGATGAGGACCATAAAACGCTTAAAACCTATGTGGATGAATTTGCACGGGATTTTTCCTTTGATCCCAAGGAGATCCTTGAAAGTTCATTCTGCAAACTTATTCCGTATACCCACCGCCCCTACGGGAAATTATATGCTTATTAGGGAGAAAAAGGGGACGGTTTTTGAAATGCAAATTGTAAATTGCAAAATTAAGGGAAAAAAAGAAGAGAAAAAGGGGACGGTTCTGTTTTTGAACGAAATGAAAATTGCAAAATGCAAAATTAATGGAAAAAAGGAGTTCTATTTTTGGGAGAAATGCTTAAATGCTTAAAACATTAAGAAATAATGATCCGGAGATAGCCCATGCCATCGATAAAGAGCTCAAGAGACAGATAGATAATATAAACCTTACCGCTTCTGAAAATTTTACCTCACAAGCTGTTATGGAAGCCTGTGGCTCGGTGCTTACCAATAAATACGCTGAAGGTTATCCGGGCAAACGTTATTACGGCGGATGTGAATATGCAGACAGTGTTGAGACAATCGCCATTAACCGGGCCAAGGAGCTTTTCGAATCGGAGCATGCAAACGTCCAGCCTCATTCGGGATCTCAGGCAAATACGGCCGTATATCTTGCATTCCTCGATCCCGGAGATGTTGTGCTCAGTATGAAGCTTTCACACGGCGGGCACCTGAGTCACGGCAAAGAAGTTAATATCTCAGGCAGGTATTATGATTTCTGCTTTTATGGAGTCAGCCGGGAGGACGAGAGGATAGACTATGATGAGGTTGAAAGGCTTGCCATGGAGAAAAAACCCAGGATGATTGTGGCCGGAGCAAGCGCTTATCCCAGGTTTATTGATTTTAAGAGATTCAGGGAGATTGCCGATAAAACAGGGGCCATCCTCCTTGTGGATATGGCCCATATCGCCGGCTTGGTTGCGGCAGGTGCACATCCCAGCCCGATGCCGTTCAGTGATGTGGTTACTGCAACAACCCATAAAACATTACGAGGTCCCAGAGGCGGGCTGATCCTCTGCAGAAAAAAATATGCGAAAGAAATTGACAAGGCGGTATTTCCCGGTATACAGGGAGGTCCTCTCATGCATGTGATAGCAGCAAAAGGTGTAGCTTTTAAAGAAGCCCTAAAGCCGGAATTCAGAGATTATCAATACCAGGTTGTAAAAAATGCCCGGAAACTTGCCCAGGACCTTTCATCAAAAGGATTCAGAATTGTCTCCGGAGGAACGGATAATCATCTCATGCTCGTTGACCTTAAGAATAAGGGCTTAACCGGTTTACAGGCAGAAAGGGCCCTGGATGAAACCGGGATCACCGTGAACAAAAACACCATCCCCTTTGAAACGGAGTCACCCTTTATAACCAGCGGTATTCGCCTGGGAACCCCTGCTGTCACTACAAGGGGAATGAAGGAAAATGAAATGGGAATCATTGCGGAACTGATAAGCGAAGTATTGAATAATATTGATAATCAAAATATCAAGACAAAAGTAAAGGAGCAGACTATGAGCCTTTGCATGAGATTTCCATTGTATAGGACTTAGTTAAAGACATCCATTGTATAACAAATGTCATATTCAAAAATGGATGGAGGCATCAAAATGTCGAAACAGTTTAAACTGATTACGAATGTGAGCCAAAAGGAGCCATGTGTCCATAAGGTCTTAATCCCTGAAGAACAATTAAAGCATTTCAGGAATGTACTCAGTTCAGTATTACAAAACGCCAATGATACATGGGCCGATATTTGGAATGAATTTCAAGGCACCGTGACAGACAAGATTTTAATACTTCCGGAGGCTGAAAAGGGCCAATTCAAACCAAAGTGCGGTTGGCCCGAATTTCTGGAAAAGATGTGGCTGCTCAAACATTACATTGATTATGCTATGAGATTCAGCAAGGGTGAAGATTAAAGGGGAAAAGATTCTTAAATATATTCCCAGGGGACAGCAATAACCCGGTCTGTTAATTGCTGAGGATTAGGACAACGGCAAATGATATACCCTTTATCCGTAAGATCCTTATGAATTTCCATAAAACGTTCAACATGCGTGGCATCAGTAGGTTTGGGATTCATTGTCCACTTAATCTCGACGGGAATAGCTTTGCCTCTTAATTCTATTACAGCATCCACTTCAGTTCCTGAGACCGCCCGCCAGTGAGTAAGCTTACAGCCAGGCCGGAGATATTGACAACGATGCCATAGTTCTGCTAATACCCACATCTCAAAAAGATGCCCGGGATCAAATTTAAGAAGGGTATCATCCAGAGGAAGTTCAGAAAGCGCATTGCGTACACCAAGGTCAAAGAACAAAAAACGGGGAGAAGTAAGTATTCTTTTTCGACTCCGTCCAAATGCTGGTATGCGGATTCCGATAAAGGTATCTTCCAGAAGTTGATAGTATCCTTTTATGGTATTTACCGGTATATGACAATCATGTGATAGCTTAGTTATATTAACTATCTGACCTGCCTCCATAGCGGCGATCTGTAAAAATCGGGCAAATCCTCCAATATCCCTGGCTAATGCCTCTTTACGAATTTCTTCCTCAATGTACAATTCAGTATACGCGGCTAAGGTCCTCACCCGGGAAGCCTTTGGTTCAGAAAATAATCCTGGCAGGTTCCCATAGATAAGTATATCCTCCAATGAACGCCGGGGAAATCGCTGATTCCTCTTCCCCTTTATTTCATGTATAGGTAAAACAAGACTCTCTTTACCATGATCAATTTCATTGAGCAAAACAGGGGATAGGTGATAAAGATGGGAACGACCGGGGAGAAGATTCGCAGAACTATATTTTAATTTACGTGCAGAGCTGCCGGTAATATAGAATTGGTATCGTTCTTTTGCTTTATCATACAATAATTGAACATCATCAAGGATAGAGGGAACCTTTTGTATCTCATCAATAAAGACAAATATCTTCCCTTCCCCTTTTATCGCCTGCAGTTCTCTGATTAAAAGCCCCGGCTCCCGTTCGTATCTTAAGCGTTCCCGGGAATCCTGAAGGTTAACAATAAAAGATCCTTCATCTACAATATGG
>JBLIRS010000115.1:0-9544 GCA_049472415.1 bacterium
TCAGTCTTAATTACACATCTTACCTCTCCCTTTCATGGTATCTTGTCTGACCTGCTCGAGCGATATGAGAAAATTGGAGTCTTTTGTGCAGATGATTGGATGAGTTCCTCTGTAAAGCCTCTTCTTGGCAAAAACATTATGGATGGGGGCGGATCATGGAAAGCGAAAGGATTAAAACCGGAGGATTAGACAGATTTGGTAAAAAAGCGGAAAAAGTTTTAGGCCAAAAATTTACAGGGATCAAAAAAAGGAGTGTTAATGATTATCAAAAACTGATTAATGAACTGGAGGGCTATCAGGTTGAATTAAGGATGCAAAATGAAGATCTTCGCAATGCCCATGAAGAGCTTCTTAAGTCACAAAAAAGATATTTTGATATTTATGATTTTGCCTCTATAGGATGTTTGATCATTGACCAGAATGGGAAAATCCTTGAGACAAATCTTACAGGCGCGTGGATGTTGGGGATGGAGAGGGATTGTTTGATGAAAAGCAGTTTTTCCCGGTTTGTTGCCGGAGAAAACCGGGATATGTTTTATTTGCATTGTAAACGAATATTTGAAACGAGCCTGAAGCATTCATGTGATCTGAAGCTTGTAAAAAAGGATGGGACAACCTTTTTCGCGCAACTGGAAAGCATAGCGTTTAAGGATATTGAAGGTCGTTGCAGGCAATTCAGAACAGCGTTCATAGATATCACGGAAAATAAGAATGTAGAAGATAAACTTAAGGAAAAGACACACGATCTTATACGAAAGAATAAGGAACTGAACTGCCTCTATAATATTTCCGCTATTGTTGAGAAATCCGGGATTTCGTTAGAGGAAATAATTCAAAAGATAGTTAATATTATACCTTCTTACTGGCAGTATCCGGAAATTGCCTGCTCCCGAATTGTCCTGGATGGTAGAGAGTGGAGGACGATAGATTTCCGTGAGACAATTTGGAAACAGGCAAGTGACATTATTATACATGGGAATGTGTCAGGTGTTTTAGAGGTCTTTTATACGGAAGAAAAACCCGAAAGGGAAGAGGGACCTTTTCTTAGGGAAGAGAGAAACCTTATTAATATTATTTCCGAACGATTTGGGCGTATAATCGAGCAAAAAAGAAATGAGAAAGCCCTGCAGGATTCCGAAGCTAAATTCAAGGCCCTTTCTGAGAATTCTCCGAATATGATTTTTATTCAAAAGAACGGGAATATAGTCTATGTTAATAAGAAATGCAAGGAAATTATAGGATATAAAAGTGAGGATTTTTATTCTTCCGATTTTGACTTTTTTTCTCTATACACACCTGAATTCAGGGATACTATAAAGATCAATTTTGAAAGGCTCATCAATGGCGACGAAATTCCTCAATGTTTATATACAATTATAACCACCAAGGCAGGAAAAAGAATAAAAACGATTCTCTCGGCAAAGAAGATAACTTACGAGGGAGATAAAGCGATTCTGGGAATAGTGACAGACATAACCAAGCTCAAAGAAGCGGAAAAGGTCCTAAAAAGGGACAAGGCGACTTTTGAGAGATTTGTCAGGGAAAAGACTGAAGAGTTAATAAGAGCACAAAAGAAGCTGCAAAACGCGAAACGACTTTCGGATATAGGAACTCTTGCTGCAACTGTAGCCCATGAGCTGCGCAACCCCTTGGCAGTTATCCAGACTGCTTCTTACAACATAAGAAGAAAGAATAGAAATCCCTTATTGGATAAACATCTTGATAATATTAAAAAGTGTATATCGGAAAGTAACCAGATTATTAATAATCTGTTGTTTTATTCACGTATTAAGAATCCTAAGCATGAAAAAATAAATATTTATGACATTCTTGATGAATGTATTGTTTTGCAGGAAGAAAGATTTCATAAGGAAAACCTTCTTATCCATAAGGATATTAGCTCCCTTAAAGATATATATATAGAGGCAGATTGTTTACAGATGAAGGAATTGTTTATCAATATATTAAACAATTCTTATGATGCATTGACGGAGAATGCGGGAGATAACATATCCAGGGATACAGGAGGGAACGGAGGAGGAAATTTAATAAGCAATGGAGGGCGAATAGATATACTGGCGTTATGTAATGGATCTGATTTCATAAAAATGTATTTCAAAGATAACGGGCCAGGAATAAGCAATGGAGATTTAAATAAGGTATTCGAACCTTTCTTTTCCAAAAAGTCAAAGGGAACAGGCCTGGGACTCACGGTATGTAGTCAGATTGTCTGTTTGCATGAAGGCAAAATAGAGATCGATAGTGAAAAGGGCAAAGGAACAACTATTACAGTAAGGCTGCCAATTGAGCGAGGTAAAGATGACAGGGAAAATTCTTATAATTGAGGATGACAAAGGGCTTTGTGAAGAAATGGCGGATATTTTAGAAGATGAAGGATATTGTGTTAATGTGACGTTTAATGGCTGTAATGGCAAGAGCCTAATTGAAAGGAATATCTATGATCTGCTTCTGCTGGACCTTAAGTTGCCCGGATTGCATGGGCTGAGTATCTTGAAATCTATTAAGAAGAAAGAAGAAAAACCCAGGATTATTGTTATAACAGGAAGTCATTTCTTCATGGAATTAAACAAAAAACAATGGCGCTGCAAAAATCATGAAGAATACCTCTTAAAATTTGCTGATGCGGTAATACATAAACCCTTTGATGTAGAAAAAGTGCTTGTAAAGATTAAAGAATTAGTAGACTGGAATCATCAAGCAATAAATATATATTAAATATAAAAAGGTTATTTGACAAAAATTAGGATTGCTGTGTGCTTCCATCAAATTTTGATTAAAAAAAAGAAAAATTTTAGAAAAATTTGACATTTTTGATTTTTTTTTGTATAAATATTAAAAGAAAAGAAGTATATTTTTAATAGATTTTGTAAAATTATATAAATATTTTATATTTTTATGTAAACTAAAAAAACTATTAATACTTGTTCTTTATAATTTTTACCCCAATAATAATCAATGATTGATTGTTAATTGTGCATTAATATATAAATAAAATTTATTAATTGTTGAATTTTGTATGCAGGAGGGTATTGATTAAATTTTAATGACATTGAAAATTTATTATATTAACTGACAGATTAAATATTGGATTGCCAGGTTATATTGCTCCTCATAAGATTCCTAAGATTTTGTCATATATGTCCTTAGACTGTTTTTTAAATTTATGATTAAGATGTTTTGGTGAAATCTCACTATAATTTTATATTTTTTTTAATCTTTTTTTGTTCTTTTCTTTTTTATTAACTATTATTTATTATTCATTCTAATTAAAAGGGGGTGAAATTTAATATTTTTAGGTTCTACAAAGTGATGCATTTTCCTTTTCGTTTGAGAGATTTATTTAGGATTGGAGGTGCCTGGATAAAATACCCTTGTCACACAAAATGGTATTAGATTTTTATATCACAATTCTTTTCCTAAAAAAGGAGAACAGCTATGGCTAATTTGAATTTTTTGAAAGTGTGGGTGATAGCCGCTGTGCTGGCAATCGGGATTGTGTTGTTGTTCGGACCGATGGCTCAGGCCCAGATCTTCCCCACATCATATTATTATACGAATCCTTTGTATTATTCCGGGTACGGCTATTTTAACTCTATCAACGGGTATCTTCTCGGTTATGCTCCCTTTACACCTTTCCTGACCCCCAGTGTGGCTTCTACATACAATTTGTTCGGTATTCCTACATGGCCATATTTCGGGTCTCCGTATCAGACTACGTTCCCCTATACGACCTTGCCGGGCACTCCGATTCCATATGCAAGGTTTGACTATCCGACCTACGCATATGGATCACCTGATTTCTATCTGAGTTGGGTACTTTTACAATAAAGATTAATGAATATCTTAAAAAGCGAGGTATATAGATATGAAGAATACAATGAAAACCTTAATGGTTTGCTTGATTGTGACACTGACGTTTGTGATGGTCAGGTCCGCGGCCATAGCGCAGGTGGGTTTTGGTTTTCCTCCGCTTTGGAATTTTCCGTCTTTTTCAAGCCAGCCACTTACGGTACCGACCTGGGAAGACCCCTTTAACGGAGAAGGAGACATCCTTGTTGACAATTTTGAGTATTGGGACAGCCCATACAATCATGGGTGGATGCAACAAGAACCCGCCTATCCGGTCTATGGGTATGGCATTGGCTATGCCACAATATTCAATACGGTCCTGGATCTCCAGGAGGGAAGCAGGGTGCTAGATGTGTATCGTCCGCCTTCTGTATTTTTGCTCAGCACACCCTATGAAAGACACCAGGTATTCCACAGCCTGGTTACACCGCCCAGCAGTTCTAATACAACCGGTGAGGCTTGCATAGACATGGAGACAAACGGGGTTATCAGTTTTGATTTCAGGGCGCCTCTTGGCATCGAGTCCTGGGATATCTTCGAGATGAATGTCATCGGAGAAAGCGAGGATGGCGATAATGCCATCAGCGTAAAGATTGTACCCCTGCAGCCGCCTGCCGGATCCGGTCTTGGACCCGTGAACAGCGCCGCAGGCATGTACGGTGTAACTGCCAATATTACCGGTTTTAATCCTGCCGGGCAATTACAGGTAACCATATCCATCGGCCGTGGTATGCTCGATGGCTCATGGCACGCAGTATGGGTCGATATTGCCGGCACGGTGAATTCTATTGTGGATGCAGCCGCAGATGCATTGGATATTGATGACCCCAATGACTGGTATATAGCCAGGGCATGTGCTGTGGGAGTCAGCGGTCAGATGTTCCGTTTGGATAACCTGATGTTCAGAGCAGATTACGGCCATCAGTTCCTCGACTCTCCGGATCTTTTCGAAATGGGCCCGCTTTACGCCCAGATCTTCGAGCCATACAGATATCTTTTTGTTGCTGATTATGAGGTGGGAGAAGACGAGGTTAAGATTACCGACTTAATGTTGAATCCTTCTAACTTCCTCCTTGTTGAGGACCCGAATGATCCGAACGATCCGGTGGTGAAATACTGGGTTGAAGATATGGGGGCAGATCCCAATCTCTTCGGAGAAAACGATCCTAACGTAGCTGAAGCCTTAGACAGGGAAGGGTTTGTGGTAGATCTCAGCCTGCCTATCTTTGCAGATCCTAATTTAAGAGCGGGCAGCGATGCCATTACAAGAGTTATCCAGTCAGGCACCCTGGGCTGGAATACCACAATAGGCGGATACGGATCCAATGGAGTACAGGCATTTCTGTTGCAGCCGCTGCCGGTTTACCCATATGACGGTGTGCCGACTTATCTGCCGGCTAAGTATTCCGCTCTGGCAGCAATTGCAGCATTAGGCAAGCCTTATTTCCAGCCGGGCCTTGTTTACTTGCTCGAAGGGGCATTGTGGAATGCCGGTGTCACAGTATGGCCGAATATTGCTTCCTTTGATCTTACACCGCAGTATTTTGAAGATCTGATCGTGACAATAGAGGTGACCAACGGGGTACATTCCGATGTAAGGACCTTTCCCATCAGTGTTGTTAACTACCCTGTTGAGAACTATCCGCCGGTGCTTCAGTTGAATATTGAAGACCGGATCTTCTATACGGGCACGCAGAATGCCTATGTTGTCAACTTCATCGATCCGGACTGTTTTATCTTCTCCCTGTCATCTGCTCCAGCGACAACACATGTGCCTGGATTCCCGCTTTCTGCATCCTTCAGGACCGATATGGATGATCTGACCTGGGGTATGACCATCAATGGTATGACTGCATATCAGTATGGTCCGTGGATTGAAACAATCATCAATGCCTGCACAGGTTTGATCAGTTGGGTGCCTAAATTTGAAGGGGCCTATGATGCAGTTGTTACCTGCAGCGACGCCCGCGGAGGCACAGCATTTGGTGAAATCACCATCTTCGCGGTGACTCAGGGCACATGGTTGAATCATCCGCCAATCATTTTGGAGCGGCCGACTGAACCGGTTGTCATCAAAGCCGGAGAAGAGTTCATGCTGCACTTCCCGGATATAAATGTTGAAGATCCTGATGGTGACGAAATATATGCTTCCTGTAATATAGGTTCCTGTGGACGCACACCTTATGGTTCCTTCCTCTGGAGGTTCCAGAGCAACTTCCCGGGTTCCTATCTTGTTGAGATTATCTTCTACGACATAAGAGGAGGATATGCCGTTATGGAATTCTTCCTTGATGTAAAGCCATGGTGGAGTTATTAATTATAGATTGATATCCTTCATGGAGATATCATGGAGAGGGCAGCGATAAACTCGCTGCCCTCTTTTTTTGTGTGCAATTTGAACGGAATTGACTATTTTTTGATTTCCTTTAACCTTCCGGAAGAATAAAGATCTTTTAGCTCTTTTCTAACATTCTTCATAAAGGTTTCACCCGGGTCCTTTTTTATTGTCCGGTAATTCGGATCGACTTCCAAAAAAAAGGAACTGTCTTCAAAAAGTCGATATTCGTAGTGACCAATAACATATTCAATGCCAGGATATTCATCTAAAAGACATTTAATCAGGGCAGTATTGGATGCCAGTTGTTCATCAGTAAGCGGTAGTGAATCGGAGCCGATATTTTCAATGCCGATGGCATGATAATTCAAGCCAATCACATGTCTGGCAAAATACAAAGGGGGTAATAGCTGAAAAATAGAACCGTCCCTTTTTATGAGAAAATGTGCACAGACATTGAGGTTGCTTGCAGAGGCAATATCTTTTCTCCTGGTTGGTAATGTTGAAGGATAAAGGGTTTTATAAGTGTCTTCAAAGCTATGAATGGCAGTCCAGTGAAGTACGATTATACGCGGGTCAATATATGGTTCTTTGAGCTTTAAATTGTAGTGTTCCAGGATATAGCCCAAAGACAGCCTTTCTCTAACCCCGTCCATTAAGACATATTTTTTTGTTATTTCGACATTACATTTTAAATCCTTGGCAGGTAAAGATGTTACAGAGGATAAAAGGCATAATAGTATAATCGAGAACTGAAGTATTATGTTTTTTATGCCTCTGAAATGATAAGATTTTCTCATTGCTTAATTCCTTTTATTCCAAATCCGGGCTCATCGGACAGGATGATTTTGTTGCCTTTGTAAAGGGCGCCTCCATCTATCGGGTCTTCCATGCATAAAATAGGCGGATCTAAATCTATTTTTGTAATGATGCTTTTAGCGCATGCCAGATGAGCGGCAGCCGTTACACTGACCTTGCTCTCTAACATACATCCCATCATACATTCCATCTGAACGCTCTCTGCCATGGCGCATATTTTCAGGGCGTTATAAATGCCGCCCGTTTTCATCAATTTGATATTAATTAGGTCAGCAGCCCGCATCTGGATGATTTTAAAAACATCCAGCGGTGAAAAGGCGCTCTCGTCAGCCAATACCGGAACCGATACATTATCGGTCACAAACTTTAAACCTTCAAGGTCTTTACCACTAACAGGTTGTTCAATAAGTTCAATCCGAATACCGGCATCCTGCATACTATTTAGAATATAAACTGCTTCTTTCGGACTCCAGCCCTGGTTCGCATCGAGCCGTATATGAATTTCATCACCCACCTTTTCCCGGATTCGTTTCAGAAGACTAATATCTTTTTTGAAATCCTTCCCAATCTTTATCTTGAGTGTTTTAAAACCTTCTTCTATCGCATTGAGACTATCACTAAGCATTTCTTCCGGTTTATTTAGGCTTATGGTAATGTCCGTGATTATCTCTCTTCTGTATCCGCCCATCAGTTTATATACCGGCGCCTTGTATAATTTACCGTAAAGATCGTATAGAGCCATGTCTATAGCCGCTTTGGCACTTGTATTTTTTAGTATTGATTTTTGCAAGTTTATCATCAGTTCTTCAAAATTGTCCATAGACAAGCCGATAATCTTTTTTTTAATATGGTCTTCTATCGCAGCTTTGATACTGCCGATTGTCTCACCCGTTATCAAGGCGGTTGGCGCGGCACTGCCAATACCGATATGGCCTGTATCCGTGTATATCTTTACAAGTATATCTTCCACCTTGCTTACAGTTCTTAAGGCGGTTTTGAAAGGTGTCTTTAAAGGTATTGACAGGTTACTCAATTGAATATCCGTGATTTTCATAAACGGTTTTCTCCTTTAAATCAACGAGAGGATCTTACCCACGAGTAATCCTCCTCCTGTTCCAATGACATATCCCATCATGGCCATCAGCACTCCGATCGGGATTAAAGCCTCATTATAGGCGGCAGCAAGGATCGGCGCGGATGCAACCCCGCCGATATTTGCGAGGCTGGCTACACCACAGGTAAAAAGGTCCAGTTTAAATAATTTTGCCGCCAGCGCCATAAACAGGGCATGTATACCAATGATAAGAAAACCTGAGATGATGTATAAAGGTGCCTGTGTCAACTCGGCAAAATTTGCCCTTGACCCGATAAGCCCCACCAGGGTATAGAGGGCAACATTTGAAAGCTCTGATGAGCCGGGGACACGGGCAAGTGGTGTCATGGCAGACAAAATACCTGCTATTGTAACAATGATTACTGTCCAGGCCGGGATTGAAATAAAAGAAGTGGTGGGTAATTTCTTTGCCAGGCTCATGGATAGAGCAGCAACAAACAGGCCGATTCCTATGAGTAAAATGAGATCCGGGAAGTCAATTTTTGGGTTAACCATTTCCTGTGTTCTTTTAAGATATGTTCCTATGCGGTCAATAAGTGTTGTATCTGATTTAGTCCAATTATTAAATATTTTTGCAAACGGGACAACTGCTAACAGGATCATCACCCATATTGCATAATCTATGGAATCTATTAGAAGTGCGTAACCCATTTTGGCGCTGGGAACATTCAATGCCCCTTGTATTGCGACCATATTGCCCGTTCCTCCCATCCAACTGCCTGAAAGTGCAGCGAATGATTTCCATGTATCAGGCTCATACATCCTTTTGAAAATAGCGTAAACAATGATGAACCCCAAAATGATACTCAATGAAGCCGTAAAGAAACCAAGTAACATCCTTGGTCCCAGTTTAATGATTTTTCTTAAATCGCATCTTAGCATCATCAGAAATATCATTAGAGGTAATAGATTTGTTTTGGCCATTTGATAGTAAAAGTTTACATTATCGGTCTTACTCCATACGGCAAAAGTGGAAAGAAGCATTGTCCCTAGATATATAAGAACTACAGAAGGTACGTATTTGAAGATCTTGCCTTTATATTTTCTTTCAGCCCATACCATAATACCGGCAAAAAATACAATCACTGCCAGATAAGTAAAACCATCTGTAATCATTATTGTTCCCCTTTGTTCAAGATTGAATAGTGATTAACAGCAATACTGATTGCAGGCTAATAGTTTTTTTATGTTTAATTGTTAGTTAAGCAATACCAAAAATCATACTAGAAATTAAATCTCTTTTAAACAGCTAAAATGAGATATTTACTAAAAAGTTATGAATCAGGGCGGTTTGAATCGTGACTCCTCAAAATCCCGGTGGCATCTTGAGAAAAATTGCAAATTGCAAAATGCAAATTTTAAAATGCAAAATAATGTATTCCTTAAATTTTCATTTTGCAATTTGC
>JBLIRS010000116.1:0-9481 GCA_049472415.1 bacterium
TTTAGGTTTTTCTTTTGTAACAACCCAAAAATTACAAGGTTTTTAAGTTGTTGCTCTATTTTTTTGTTGAGGATTTATTGCTTTTATGAACATCCTTGTAACAAATGACGATGGGATATATTCACCTGGAATAAAGGTATTGACAAACGAATTTAAAAAACTGGGGAAAGTAACTGTGGTCGCCCCTGATGCGGAAAGAAGCGCCGTAGGTCATTCCATTACTATTAACCATCCCCTGAGGGTCAAAGAGGTTAGAAGAGATGGGGCTGTCTTCGGATATGCTGTTAACGGGACCCCTGCCGACTGTGTTAAGATCGCATTGGGAACTATCATGGCTGAGAGGGCGGATCTGGTTGTATCCGGAATCAATCAGGGGCTTAATACAGGTACCAATGTTATCTACTCAGGGACCGTTTCCGGGGCTATGGAAGGCGCCATACTCGGTTTGCCTTCTCTTGCCGTATCCATAGATATTGACAAAAACAACGAAAACAATGACAATTATGAAGAATCCTTTTCCTTTCCGGCGAAGTTCAGTGTTTTTTTGGCAAAATTGGTTATTAAAAAGGGGCTTCCTAAACGTACCCTGTTGAATATAAATTTTCCTTTTTGTTCAAAAAAAGATATAAAAGGGGTCGCAATCACCAAGCAGGCTGAGACAGTTTTTCTTGACCGCTTTCAGAAGCGGCTGGATCCCAGAAAAAATGTTTATTACTGGCTTGAAGGAGAGAATGAGGAAATAGAACTGGAAGGAGGTGATACTCTGGATTTTGTGGCAATAAGGAAGGGGTTCATATCAATTACTCCTCTTTCTTCAGATTTGACTAACCATGGATGCATTGAAAGACTAAAATGCTGGGATATTTTTAACTGCTTAAAAACCGTGTGATTTTAGATAGGATTATCAGATGAATCTTAAATCAATCAATTTATTTTAAAATTTTCTATCAAAAAGATTTTCAATCACCATCTCCCCTGTATCTGTAAAGGAGTTTTAAAAGGGGATGATTTAGAATGAACATGAATACAGACAAATATGACAAGTTAAAAAATTTTATAAGCTATCAAGAAATGAGGTCTATACTTGTTTCTGCACTTTCACATCGCAATTTAGCAAAACTGGTGAACAAACTGAAACTTAATTCAAGGGATGTAAAGACTATCCAAATCCCTTCAGGAGAGCTTGCCGGCTTGTTAGTTGAAAGTGCGTTTTCCGATACCAATATTTTTAATGAAGTGGGCGGCATTCTTGATCTCTATTCTGCTGAGGCAATAAAGGCGTTGAAAAACGGACAATTTGATGATTTTCGCAAATCCACGCTTAAAGTCAAGGGCCACAGGGAAAAGACAAATATAGCACGCCTGATTTGGGCGCTTTTAATGGACAATTCCCCGGGAAAAATGACAGAGGGGAAGAGATTGATATCAGAATTAACCTATAAAGATAAAAACATTGTTCCGGATAAAACAGATACAGAAAATGGTGAAAACATTGCAGGAAAAAATAGAGAAAATAAAACGCAAAAAAGGCAACGGCATGTACCATCGAAGGGGAAAACGGCAAGAAACGGCAATTCGAATTTCGAATCTGAGACAAAGAGATTAAAAGGTGAAATTGAATCGCTTAAAAAGAAAAATTCTAAACTTTTGAATCAGCTTAAACATATCAGAGATCCTGAAAAGATTAAGGATCTTGGGAAAAAGATCAATTTGCTCGAACTGGAGAATAAGGATGTTAAAGAAAAGATCAATAAGGACTATGTGCCGAAGGATGAATTTGACGCCTTAAAAAAGGAAACGGACAGGCTCTATCAATTATATATTACATCTGAAAAGGGTGCCCGTAAGGATGCCAATGTTCAGGAGAAATGCCCGTTCAATGATATTTCCTTTTGGAAAAGGCTCAAAAACAGGATATATGAAAGATATCCTATCTTCAAACACCGTCCTTTTTTTAAGAAAGGAAAAAATTGCAGGGTGGGTATCTTTGTGGATGTTCAGAATATGTTCTATTCGGCCAAAAATCTTTATCACGGACGTCTCGATTTTGAAAAATTCCTGGAACTGGCACTGCAGGGTAGAAAATTAGTCCAGGCTACGGCCTATATAGTTAAAACCCCTGAAATTGATCAATCAAAATTTATAAACCTTCTTAAAAATAATGAATATGTTGTCAAGACCATAGACTTAAAAACAGGTATGAATGGCTACGCAAAGGGCAATTGGGATGTAGGCATGGTAATGGATATATTTGAACTGGCAGACAAATTGGATGTAATTGCCCTGGCAAGCGGAGATGGTGATTTTGTCCCTCTCGTCAAATATCTCCAAAAAAGAGGGATCAGGGTGGAAGTATATGCTTTTGCCTATAATACAGCAATCGACCTTAAAGAATGTGCTGATAAATTTTATCCTCTTCAGGAAGACATTTTAATAAAAGACCAGCGAGGGATGGTCAAACAACATTAAAAGATTAAAAGGAATTCTTTTTAAATGTTTGAAAGGATTTTAGGTATTGTCTTAAGCTCTCACACGATCGATTTGTGTCAGGTCAACAAGGGCTTGAATTTTATGGAGGTAACGCATTCCATTTCCCTGCCCCTTCCATCTGAAATTAAAGTTGACAGGATTAAAGAAATTGGCAGCTTTATTCGAGATATCTGCTCTCGAAATAATATAAAGCCTGACATAGTATATTCTGCAATACCTTCCAGGGCTTCCATGCTCAGGCATCTCCATCTGCCTTTTACAGATATGAACAAGATCGCGAAGGTATATCCTTATGAGATCGAGCAGACACTTCCATGTTCACTGGATGATGTTGTAATGGACTATCATATCATAGAATCCGACCATTCATCAGGGACTGATATTTTAGTGGCAATTTTACCTAAAAAGACCCTGGAAGAGCATCTCGACATATTGAAATCAGCCGGTATCGAGCCTCGTGCAACGACTCTTGAGCCGGTTGGCCTGTTTTTTCTCAACAAAACATTCTTTAAAAAGGATAAACTCGTCGAGTGCATAATAGACCTGGGAGCTAAAAAGGCCACAATCATATTGATAAATAAAGAAAAAATTTTGATGGCCAGGGAGATAGACAGGTTTGAAAATGATGAAGACATCTCAAATCTATGCGACCAGATCAGTCTTACTCTGACTTCATTTATGACAGATTCAGACCTAAACGTGGAAAAAATTACACTAATAGGTGACTTTACACTCATATCAAAGCTGGAAAACCTTCTTTTTGAACGGATGGGTATTAAGATCCGTTCTCTGTTTTCGTACAAAGGTCTTCCTATAAAACTATCAGGAAACGGCGCCGGCAGGGCTTCTTTTTTAGCCGCGCCTCTTGGCCTTTGCGTTGGGAAAAAATTCAAGAAAGGCGAGACTTGGAATTTTCGTCAAGCAGAATACGCATATCAGAAGACCTATACCATACCGCGCAAAAAGGCCCTTATACTGGGAATTTCAGCCCTCATAATCATTATTCTCGGTTTCATGAACATGGCGGCCAGGTCCGGATTATATAAAAACAGGCTCGGGCTTTTAGAAAATGAGGCCAATACTATTCTTTCCCAGACGGTTCCTAACATAAAATGGGGGCCCGATACGATATCACAGTTGAAAAAAAAGATAGATCAGGAACTGGAAATCCAAAAACAGTACCGGTTTTTTTTCGATGAAGGACCAAATGCGATAGATATACTTAGGGAGCTAAGTATTAGAATACCAAAGGAATATGAAATTATTATCCAGGAGGTCCTTTATCAACAAGATAAGGTAAGGATCAAGGGAAAGGTCGAGACCTTTGAAATGCTGGAAAAGGTTAAGAAAGGGTTGAGTGAATCCAAAATCTTTCAGGGAATCAATATTGAGCAGGCCAATATCAAAGGCAAAGGAAATCAGGTAAGTGTCAATCTTATTTTGGAATTAAAAAAAAGCGATAAGGGGGAGGATCAATGAATCCGTTGATTTTTAGGGAATACGATATTAGAGGGATTGTTAACAAGGATATCACAGAGGATACGGTGTACACCCTGGGAAAAACATTCGGCACCTATGCGCAAAACAAAGGGAAAAAGACCTTGAGTGTAGGGCATGACAATCGTCTCAGTTCAGCAGGTTTCAAGGAGTCCATTATAAAAGGTCTTATAAGTACAGGGTGTAATGTATGGGACCTCGGTTTAGTTCCAACCCCTTTGTTCTACTACTCTCTTCATCATCTAAAGGATGTTGAAGGAGGGATAATGATAACCGGAAGTCATAATCCTCCCGAGTTTAACGGATTTAAAATGAATATAGGGATAGAGACCATTTATGGCCGCCAGATTCAGGAACTGAGAAAACTTGCTGAATCCGGAAATTTCCTGAATGGAAAAAAAGGTGAGGTGAAAACCTATGACATTATCCCGCAGTATAAAGATATGATCAAAAAAAAGATCAATATCTCAAGGCCCGTAAGAGTGGCCGTCGATGCAGGTAACGGCACTTCCAGTATTGTAGCCCCGGACCTTCTGGAAGAGCTTGGATGCAAGGTGGAAAGGCTTTTCTGTGAGTCGGACGGCAGATTTCCAAATCACCACCCCGATCCGACTGTTGAAGCATATATTCAGGATCTGATTAAAACCGTCAAGGAGAATGATTTTGAGTGTGGTGTGGCCTATGATGGCGATGCGGATAGGATTGGTGTCGTGGATGAGGCTGGTAAGATATTATGGGGTGATCAGTTGATGATCCTGTTTTCAAGGTATATCCTCTCTGAAAAAAAGGGCGCATCGATCATTTTTGATGTCAAATGTTCTCAAACCCTTGAAGATGATATAAAAAAGCATGGCGGAAAACCTATCATGTGGCGGACCGGCCACTCCCTTATAAAAGATAAAATGAGAGTTGAAAATGCCGCGCTTGCAGGAGAAATGAGCGGTCATATGTTCTTTGCGGACAGATATTTCGGATACGATGATGCTATATATGCCTCATGCCGCCTTCTTGAGATTGTTGCAAAATCCCCGATACCTTTGAGTCATATTTTATCGGATGTTCCAAAAACCTATAACACCCCGGAAATAAGGATAGAATGCACAGACGAAGATAAGTTTGAAATCGTGGAAGAGATCAAAAAGGTATTTCAGAAAAACCATAAGGTAATCTCAATAGATGGTGCAAGGATACTCTTTGATCGGGGGTGGGGACTTATCAGGGCTTCCAATACTCAACCGGTCCTGGTCCTCAGATTTGAAGCCTTTGAAAAGGAATCTCTGAATGAAATAAAGGATCAGGTAATGGGTTATCTTAAAGGTTTCCCTTCAGTTAAATTACCAGGATAAAAACCTCTTCAGGGAAGACCTTTGAGTAAAGAATTCATATCAAATTCCGGTATTAAGGAGGCCGCAGCCTTTCTTATCCCCAGGATCAATATTAAACCCAGAATCGGATTGATTTCCGGAACCGGGCTTGAATCATTATATGATTTGCTAAAGGATTATAAGTCCTTTCCTGTTAAAACCATTCCCGGTTTTCCATTGCTCGATCAAACTGAGCGCAATCTTTTATTTGGTTCTATCGAAGGCCTTCAAAGCGTTATTTTAAGTAAGCGTCTCCATCTGTATGAAGGTTATTCCATGAATCAGATAGCCTTTATTATCCGTTTATTTAAGGAGCTTGGCATCAAAACACTAATAGTTACAAATGCCGCGGGCGGGCTTAACCCCCTTTATTCACCGGGCCAGATCATGATCATCATCGATCACATAAACCTGATGGGAGGCAGTCCCCTGTCCGGACCCAATCCGGATGAATATGGCCCAAGATTCCCGGATATGTCGGCCCCTTACGATCCTGATTTAATCCGGTTAATGGAAAATACCGCAGAAAAAAAAGGAATTCATATATTGAAAGGGATTTACGTGGCAGTGCCGGGACCCAATCTGGAAACACGAGCGGAGACAAGATTTCTAAGAAGTATTGGGGCGGACGCGGTAGGCATGTCTACAGTTCCGGAAGTCATTGCCGCTGTTCACTGCGGAATAAGGGTCCTGGGATTATCTGTCTTAAGTAATATCAACCTGCCCGACTCTCCAAAGGTTCATACCCTGGATGAGATTCTTGAGGTTGTCAATAGAGCATCGCCAGAGGTAAAGAGACTGATAAAGGGTTTAATGAACGCCATTTCAAAAGACGTGACAGGTGGGTCAAATCATAAATCCGGGGATTGAAAATGCAATATAATGGTAAAATAGAGATTGATTTGTTGATTTCAGGGGGCATAGTACTCCAGATGAACGGAGACAAACCCATTATCGACGGCGGGGTGGCTATCAAGGATGACAAGATCCTTTCTGTGGGTAAAGAGACAGACTTATCATTGAAATTTAAAGCAAAAAAAATCCTGAACATGTCTGATCACATAATTATGCCCGGCTTGATCAACACTCATACCCATGCCGCGATGAGCCTCTTCAAGGGTCTTGCTGATGACCTGCCTCTTATGGAATGGCTGAATAATTATATCTTCCCGGCAGAAGCAAGCCTAATGTCACCGGATTTTGTTTATACAGGGACATTATTAACAGGGCTTTCAATGATCCGTTCAGGGACAACAACCCTGGCAGATGGTTATTTTTTTGAAGATGCTGCAGCGAAAGCCATCTCTGAGCTTGGGATCAGAGGGATCATGGCACAGGGTATCCTCGATTTTCCCAATCCTCAATATGAAAATCCAAAGGAAGGGCTCAAAAAAGTCCTTGATTTCATCCAGAAATGGAAAGGATCGGAAATCATCCGCCCTGCCCTTCTCTGCCACTCGACTTACACCTGCTCTCCTGACACGCTTATGCAGGCATTTCAATTATCAAGGGATACAGGCACCCTGTATATGATACATCTTTCCGAAACCAGGGATGAGGTGGAGCAGATAAGGCAAAGATATGGTACGACTCCTGTAAGGCATTTAGATAAACTGGGAGCAATGGGGCCACATATGCTTGCAGTCCACTGTGTATGGCTGGATGATGAAGAGATTCAAATCATTGCGAAACATGATGTGAAGGTGGCACACTGTGCTGAGAGCAATATGAAGCTTGCCGCAGGGATCGCACCTGTGCCCAGCCTCCTGAAAGCGGGTGTCACTGTGGGGCTCGGCACGGACGGATGCGCAAGCAATAATAACCAGGACATGTTTCAGGAGATGGATGTTGCAGCTAAATTACACAAGGTGGCATTATTTGATCCGACTGTAATGGATGCATACACAGTGCTTAAAATGGCAACCATTGAAGCAGCTAAGGCACTAGGCCTTCAGGATAAAATAGGATCCCTCGAAGCGGGGAAAAAGGCCGATGTGATATGTCTGGATCTCAATCAACCGCACCTTGTTCCCTTATATAATATTTCCTCCCAGATAGTGTACGCCGCCTCAGGCCTTGATGTGGACACGGTCATTATCGATGGGCAGATACTTCTCCAAAACCGCTGCTTTACTCAATGCGACCCTCAAGAAATCATCAACAAGTCCAAAACCTGGGGTGAAACGATCTCTAAAAAAATCTCAAAAACTCTTTACAGCATTTGATCCTCCATTCCTAAATAATGAACCGGATTATTTGTAACTATTCAAAAAGTGTCTTGTTTTCGAGTAGATAATGCAAATTTCAAATTGCAAAATGAAAAATGAAAATTTAACGAATACATTATTTTTCATTTTAAAATTTGCATTTTATAATTCATCTCAAGACCCCATTAGGATTTTGAGAAGTTGTAATTATTTCGGATTCCTTCTATTTGAATTAAATAGAACTTTAAGTTTATATTTGCACAATTAAGAATAATTTCCAAAAATATGCAATTATTTTTACTATTTCTTTACATATGCAATATATTGCTTATTATTACTTTTATATCACATTTATCCTTAAAAAAATTTAATACTTACTGAAAACTTCACATAATATTTTTTTATCTTATTGTTTTATATATAGTTACTCAAAATGATTCCACATATTGTTTCAGGCATAGGTTATGCTTAAAAACATTTAGGAAATATAAGGAATTTGTCTGTTAATATTTAAAGGAGGGGAGACAAAAGAAATTAAACAAAAAAGTATCAAAATATTTTATAAACATATCTCAAAGGCTTTATAAAGTAATAAGTTTAGAGGAGGCATAGTGTGAGCAAATCAAGTAGAATATACAAAATTTCTAAAATAATTCTTCTTTTTCTTGTTTTAGGGGGGGCTTGCCTTATATTAATCGGAAAAGCAGGTGCTCAAACACAGCTTTTCAATCCATTCTTTAATCCCTATTGGTCCCCTTTATCAAGTCTGAATCTGGTTCCATTTTCACCATTTACGTTTTCATCCCCGTTTTCGGCTTCTCCATACCTTAATCCATTCTTTTCGCCTTTTTCTTCAACAGGGTTCTCCACTTTCCCCGGCACAACAAGCCCTACAGCTTCGGCACTTGGCACCCTGATCCCTACTCCTCCATTACCGATAGCAAGAATTGCAGGAACCACAGTAACGGCGCCAACAACAATTACAACGGTTGATCTCAGGATATGGATTGATGGGCCACCGCTTTCACTTACACTGCCTGTGCCGACAACAATATATATAGTACCATCGGCTGTAGCCTCAGGCTTGCTTGTTCGACCTCCATTACTTCCTTTGATATGATTAGCTAAAATTCAGTATAAAAATTTTAGCTATTATTAGCTATTAATAGAGGAAACCAAGCGTCCGCCATTGTTAAGGTGGACGCTTTTTTATTCTATCAACGTGTTTGTCGAATATTTCGACAATTTTGTCATATTCTCAAAAATTAAGTTAATTTCATCTATTTACAAAGATTAATAGTGCTGAAAACTGATTCCTTTGCTTTAGGTACTTTAGTTCACTTCAAGACTTTAGTTATTTTTTTGTTTCTGAAGTATCTTTGATAGATTTTTTGACCAGGATTTGTTATGACCCAAAATCCAAGATCAAATAAGAAATCCCCTGAATGATTGTAGGTTCTAATAGGAATCGCTTATATGAACAAAACGAAAAAACCTTTCGACTGATTGTCATTTGAAGGCCTTCTCAAAGGAATTTTTTTACAGATGAAGAGCAAATGGAAAAGTATTTTGTAATATCAACAAATCGGACAGAGTCTGCTGAATATGTCGTAAGCTGGTACAATCAACGGGGTGAGCATAGTGAGAACAGGATAAAGGATTTAAAGATTGGATTTGGGATGGAAAGGATGCCCTTATAATCTTGACAAATGTAACGTCTACAGTGTATATTAATATAAAAAAATCTATTAAAAGATTGTGAAGGCAGAGAAAATATTTTATGAGTAGGTTCTACTACATTTAAAAGAATACCTCTGCAAATGATATATCTCTGGCTCATACAAGTCTATGCTTAATTTAACTATCGAAGAAGCTAAAAACTAGGTAGATTTGACATCCTCTTATTATTAATATTAATCTGAA
>JBLIRS010000117.1:0-9464 GCA_049472415.1 bacterium
AAACGAAAATTTTTAGGAAGCTGGAAGCCGGTTTGAAGATCGCCACCGCGGGAGCTTCTGGTATATTGGTCATATTCCTTTATATCATAATAGATACTAAAACCCATCAAAAGAGGTTTATCCATTACGTAGGGTTCGGTGAAGCTTATATTATAGGTCTGCCTCTCTCCACCCAACTCGGCAGAAGCCGACAGCCTCTGTCCGCGGCCGAAAAGATTGCCCTGAGTGATTTCAAATGTTCCCACTAAATGATCCTCTGAGCTATATCCCGCACCAAGACTTACCTGACCTGTGAGTCTTTCCTCCACATTCAAATCCAAATCAAACTGGTTTTCCTGTCTTGTAGGTATTGTCTGAATATCGAGATTCTCAAAAAAACCCAGATTACGAATCCTTCTATAGCTTTCACGCATACGCTTTGTATCCAGAAGATCTCCCTCTTTTATAAGTATTTCTCGCCGGACAACCTTCTCTCTGGTCTTTGTGTTCCCGGTAATATTAATCCATCTGAGATAGGAAGGCTCTCCCTCCTTTATTTTATAATTGACAGATATGGCCTTGGCATCAGGATCTTCAGAAATCAGCGGAAAGACATCCGAGGTAAGATATCCCTTCTCCCCATAAACATCGGTGATTCGGGTCAAATCTCTGCTTATCTCGGTACGTGAATAAATATCACCGGATTTGACCTTGATCATTTTCAGGAGTTTTTCAGTGGAAAAAATAAGATTGCCGGTTATTGATATATCTTTAACCTTATATAAGTCCCCTTCTTGAATAGAGAATTGAATGGTAAGGTGTTTTCTTTCTTTGTCCAGTTCAACGAGTGGCGATGAAACATCACAATGTATGAATCCCCGGTCCAAATAAAAATTTTGGATCTTTATTCGGTCTTCCTCCAAAGCCTCTCTATTGAGAAAACCCTTTTTTGAAATAAAAGAAAAGAAACCGTAAGGCCTTGTAGTTATCTGTTTTTTGAGTATCCGGTCTTTAAAATGCTTATTCCCTTCAAAGACAATCCGGCGGATCTTTACCTTCTTCCCTTCCTCTATAATAAAATGAAGGTTAACCCATCCCTTCTCAATATCTTCCAGACGATAGTCGATTGCAGCAAGATAAAAACCCTCGCTCTGATAATGTTGAAGGAGCTTGGTTATATTCTGACTGATAGCCCCTTTATCCAAAAATGTCTTTTCTTTTAGATCGATCTTTTCCTTAAGGGTATCCGTTTTTATCTTCTTATTCCCCTCAAAGGTGATGCTTTTGATCCAGGGTTTTTCCTTTATTTTATAAGTAAGTTTTATCCCCCCTTCAAAAGGCTCGGATTCAACCTGTACATCTTCTATATAACCGATTTTATATATATTGGCTATATCCTGACGAATACGAAATGGTGTGAAAGGCTCTCCTACCCTGCTCCTTATCTGATGTCGGATGGTGGCTTCTTCTATTATGCGATTTCCCTGAATCGTAATAGCCTTGATGACAATACTTTCCTGTGCACCCTCAACAACACATACGGAAAAAAGGATCAATAGAAAGGCATAAATTATGGCTCGCTTCCGCGTCACCATCTCTTGGATCTTTCTCGCGTCTTTCCCATATCCAAGATCTTTATTCCTTTTCTATCCATCCACTCTTGCCGGCGCCTATCTCTTCCTTCGCTTTTTTGTTCTTACGGATCATCACAAGTTCCGAATCCTTGACAGTTACACTAATCCGATCCCCTTCCTTGAATTTCCCTTTGATTAGATATTCAGACAGGGAATCTTCCACAAATCTTTGAATACATCTTTTAAGCGGCCTGGCGCCATACTTGGGTTGGTAACCTTTCTCTAAAAGCCAATCCTCTGCCTCTTTTGAAAGCTCGACAGACATCTCTTTGTCCCTTAATTGTTTATTCAGTTGATCGATCAAAAGCTGCATGATCTTCCTTAGATGGATTTTTTCAAGAGAATGAAAGACAATAATTTCATCGATCCGGTTCAAAAATTCCGGATTGAAGGTATGCTTTATCTCACCCATGACAAGCTGCTTCATCTTTTCATAGGCTTTGATCTCGTCATCCTGAGGTTTGAATCCCAGGCTGACCCTTTTCTCGATATGTTTCGCAGCCACATTCGAGGTCATTATCACTACAACATTCTTGAAATCAACAAATCTGCCGCTACTGTCCGTTAAATGTCCATCCTCCAGGACCTGAAGAAGGATATTAAACACCTCCGGATGGGCCTTCTCAATCTCATCTATCAGGACGACGGAGTAAGGTCTCCTTCTTACTCTTTCTGTGAGTTGACCGCCCTCCTCGTATCCGACGTATCCGGGAGGCGCACCAACCAGACGAGATACTGCGAATTTTTCAGTATACTCGGACATATCAATCCGGATAAGCGCCTCATAGCTTCCGAACAGGTACTCAGCCAAACATCTTGCCAGCTCTGTTTTCCCTACTCCTGTTGGGCCCAGGAATATAAAAGAGCCGATAGGCCTGTTGGGATTTTTAACACCTGCCCTTGATCTTTTGATTGCCCTGGAAACAGCCAGGATTGCCTCATCCTGCCCGATCAATTTCTTATGCAGTTCATCCTCTATGTGAAGGAGTTTCGCTGATTCCTCTTGCCCCATTTTAAAAACCGGAACCCCTGTCCATTTAGAAACCACACTGGCTACATCGTCTTCCTCTACCACTATCCTCTTCAGCTTCTGTTCATCCTGCCAATACCGGTTTTTCTCTTCCAGCTCCATCCTGAGTTTTCTTTCCTTGTCCCTGAATTGAGCCGCCTTCTCATATTCCTGGGCCTTAATGGCCTGATCCTTAGCTTCTCTTGTTTTTATAAGCTCTTTCTGAAGATCTTTGAGCAAAGGGGGAAATTCGGCACTCTTAAGCCTTGCACGGGACCCTGCCTCATCCAGAACATCTATAGCCTTATCCGGCAGGTAGCGATCCGTGATATATCGATCCGATAACCTTGCAGCCTGTATAATAGATTCTTCGTTAAAAATAACATGATGGTGTGCCTCATACTTGGGCCTCAGGCCTCTTATTATATCGATCGTCTCATCCAGACTGGGAGGCGCCACCATGAGAGTCTGAAAACGCCTCTCCAATGCACCATCCTTCTCAATGTGCTTTTTATATTCCCTCAATGTGGTAGCTCCTATGCACTGGATCTCACCCCTGGAAAGCGCAGGCTTAAGCATATTCGACGCATCTATGGAACCCTCGGCTGCGCCCGCGCCAACTAAGGTATGGAGCTCATCAATAAAAAGGATTATATTCCTGGCCTCCATGATTTCATGCATGATGGCCTTCATCCTTTCCTCAAATTGTCCCCTGTATTTTGTTCCCGCAACCAGCAAGCCGAGATCCAGACCGACAATCCTCTTCTCAGCAAGAAAAACCGGTATTGAGCGGTCCACAATCCTTTGAGCAAGTCCTTCAACAATAGCTGTCTTACCTACACCCGGCTCGCCGATCAGGACAGGATTGTTCTTCGTCCTTCGGCTGAGTATCTGTATAAGCCTTTCAATCTCGTTCTCCCTGCCAATCACAGGATCCAATTTCCCCTGCAAAGCAAGCTTGGTAATATCCCTGCCGAATTCGTCCAAAGTATCCGTTTTTACATCCGATTTTATTTCCTGCTGCCCCAGGTGTGCCGAGTTCATTACCTCCCGGCGAACCTCGGTCAGATCTATCCTCATATCTTCGAAAACAAGAGCAGATATACCCTCCCCTTCCTTGATCAAACCGATAAGCAGATGACCTGTGCCGATACGGTCATGACCCATCATATTGGCCTCTTCAATGGCTAATTCCAGCACCTTTTTAGCACGACTGGTAAAAGGTATCTCTATCTGATTTTCTATCCGTCTGTTATATTGACGTGATATTCTCCTCTCAACTTCAAAACGTATCTCCTGTAAATCCAGCCCCAACTTTTTCAAGATTTCGACAGCGGTACCGTCCTCTTTGCGTATGAGCCCAAGCAGTATATGTTCGGTTCCCAAATATGGATTTCTTACCCTTATGGCCTCTTCTCTTGCCAGAACTATGGTCCGTTTTGCTCTCTCTGTGAAACGCTCAAACATAATTATGAACCTCAAATACCTTCTTCTAAATATAAATTATACACTTTGTGTCTTCTTTTATATCTTAAATAAAAGAAACAATTATAATAATATCAGCCAGTTATAAGAAAATCAACCTCTTTTAATCAAGATGTTTATATTCTTATTATATGACAACTTATGCAAAAATCAATCCAGAATTTTTCCATCCTGTAATCTAAGTCTGCAATCCGTTCTTTTGGCTAATTCCATATTATGAGTCACTATAATAGTGCTCATCCCTCTTTGTTTATTAAGTTTCACCATAAGATCAAAAATGGTCTGGCTCGTCCTGGTATCCAGATTCCCTGTGGGCTCATCGGCTAAAAGCAACTCGGGGTCATTCGCCAAGGCCCTTGCAATTGCCACTCTCTGCTGCTCCCCTCCGGAAAGTTCCGAAGGCTTATGCGCCTTTCGTTCTTCCAAGCCCACTTCCGCCAACAATCCCCGTGCCTTGTTCGCATTTTCTTTTCTTGTGCCCTTTCCGGAGATCATTAAAGGTATCATAGTGTTCTCTAAAGCTGTAAACTCCGGCAGAAGATGATGAAACTGAAAGACAAAACCAATAGTTTTATTTCTAAATCTGGCCAGTTTCCTTTCTGAATAAGAAAATACATTCTTATCTCTATAATAATAATATCCTTCCGTAGGTCTATCAAGTGCACCAATAATATGCAAAAGTGTGCTCTTTCCCGCACCTGATACCCCTACAATGGATAACATTCCCCCCGGTGGGAGCATCAGATGAACATCCCTCAGCACTTCGACCTCCCCGGTCCCCATTGGATAAGACTTGCGTATTCCTTCCATTTTTAAAAGAGGGCCGCTGTTATTCATATCTCAGCGCCCCTACAGGATCCAATTGAGAGGCCTGCCAGGCCGGGTATATGGTAGCCAATATGCTTATCATGATGGATGCCGTGCAGATAAGTATCAAATCCAGAGGCTGCATCTTAAAAGAGAGATAGCTAATATAGTATATATCTGCCTGAAGTTTTATCAAATGATAAGTATCCGCAATCCAGCACACTAACACTCCCCCCACCATACCGGCAAATGTTCCGACTATGCCGATAGTCAAACCCTCCAGAAGGAAAATACTAAGGATGCTCCTGTTGTTCGCACCCATTGATTTCAGGATGCCGATGTCCTTATGCTTTTCAAGGACCATCATGACCAGGGTGCTTATGATATTAAACGCCGCGACAAGTATAATAAGTATAAGGATGATAAACATAGCCAGCTTCTCCAGTTTAAGGGCGGAAAACAGATTTTTGTTCATCTCCATCCAATCCCTGGTAAAGAAAGGGAACCCAAGCTCAGACTGAATCTCCTTTGCAGTCTCTCTTGCGTCAAAGATATCCTCTATCTTAACCTGAAAACCTGTAATCACCGGACCCAGATCAAAAAAATCCCTGGCAGTTTGCAGGGTTACATAGGCAAGACCGGTGTCATATTCATACATCCCGGAGTCAAACACACCAACTACCCGAAGTTTTTTCATCTTAGGCGCCGGGCCCAGAGGCGTCAGTTTTCCCTTCGGATCAGGAGATATGACTGTAATATCCTGGCCTTTGTAAACTCCAAGACTTTCGGCAAGCTCTCTACCTATGATTATTCCCTCTCCCTCTTCAATAGTATTGAGATCGGAAAGCTTTCCTTCAACCATATTTCTTGCCAATTGAGTCACTCTTACCTCAGCGTTCGGATCTATACCCCTTAAAACCACCCCCATTGCATTCCTGGAAGTGGAGAGCATAACCTGGCTATAAATAAATGGAGCAACGGCCAGAACCTGTGAAACCTTCTCTATATCTGGGACAATATCTTCATAATCCCTGATTCCCTGCGAGTCATGACTAAGCACAACGACATGGGCGTTTGTCTCGAGTATTTTGTCTCTCATATCCTTCTGAAAACCTGTCATTACAGCAAGAACAATGATAAGGGCCATTACACCCAGGGCAACGCCGGACATGGAGATAAAGGTTACAAGGGAAATAACAGTCTGTTTACGTTTGGCCTTCAGGTAACGAATGGCAATAAAGAGTTCGTAAGGCATTACCATCTTAAGGCCTTTGAATCTCTCTCAATTGGGGAAAAAGTATAACCTCCCTTATTGAAGGGACGTCGGCAAAGATCATTATCAAACGATCGATTCCTATCCCTTCTCCCGCAGTTGGCGGAAGCCCGTATTCAAGCGCATGGATATAATCCTCGTCCACCCTTTTTACAAGGCCCTCCTCATCAACCTCCTCCACCTGTCTAAGAAACCTCTTCTTCTGGTCTATGGGATCATTCAGCTCACTAAATGCATTGGCCAATTCCTTGCCGGCTATATAAAGCTCGAATCTCTCCACCAGATCAGGGTTTGAATCCTTGGATCTCGCAAGGGGTGAAACATCCTTTGGAAAATCTATGATAAATGTCGGCTGAATAAGGTTCGGTTCCACAAGGGCTTCAAAAAGCTTCATCAATAATTTTCCCTGGCTCTCTTTGCCGGTTAAAGGTGTTTCCAATTCCTTACCCATAATCTCCTGGACAAGAATAGCCCTGTCATTCAGATCCGATTCTGTTAAATCGGTATATTCCAAAATCGCTTCCCTCATAGACAGGCATTTCCATGGGGAACCAAAATCCATCTGATGGCCCTGATATTCCCATGTTAAAGTCCCTTTTATTTTTTTTGCCAGTTCACAAAAAAGCCTCTCAGTCAACTGCATCAGATCCTTATAATCAGCGTAGGCCATGTAGAACTCCAGCATAGTAAATTCAGGATTGTGCTCTGTGGAAAGGCCTTCATTTCTAAAGTTACGATTCAATTCATAAACCCTGTCAAATCCTCCGATTATCAATCTCTTCAGATAAAGCTCAGGGGCTATCCTGAGATAAAGCTCACGGTTGAGGGCATTATGAAAGGTCTTAAAGGGCCTGGCTGCAGCTCCCCCGGGGATAGCCTGCATCATGGGGGTTTCCACCTCCATGAACCCCATATTGTTGAAAAATTCCCTGATTGAATTTATCATTCTGCTCCGGAGTAGAAAAATATCACGGGCTTCAAGGTTTGAAAAAAGATCCAGATAACGCTGCCGGTATCTTGTTTCTATGTCTTTAAGTCCGTGCCATTTTTCGGGCAATGGAAGAAGAGATTTCGCGAGCAGACGAAAATGTTCGACCATTATTGTCAATTCCCCTGTCCTCGTCCTGAAGATCTTACCCTCAACACCTATCAGATCACCCAGATCCAGATCCGTAAATTGATTAAAGGCCTCATCCCCCAGTGCATCCTTGCGCACATAAATCTGCAGCCTTGCCCCATCCCCCAATAAGTGGGCAAAACATGTTTTTCCATGTCCCCTCATGGCCATAAGCCTTCCGGCAACGGAAATCGTTTCGGAGGATTCGCCCTCTTCCTTAAAATCTTCATATCTTTCCAGGGCCTTCGATATGCTTACGGAAGGACGAAAATCATTGGGATAAGGATTGATACCCTTCTGTCTTAATCCTTCTATCTTGTCCAGTCTATGCTGGCGCTGTATATCTAATTCTGACATAATTGTTTACCGCTTTCCGACAGTATTGATGTTATAAGTGCCTAAAGTTATTATTAAAGTGCGCTAAAGTGCCTAAAGTTATAAAATCAGGATGTTATTGTAGTGCTTCAACAGCAACTATCAGAACTTGAATCTTTACAACAACAACTATTAATATTCATCTGAGGCAACTTATCCTTTTGCGAATATTTTCCCAGAGGAATTTCACCATAAAGTTGTGATGCTGCGATAAGACCGGCTTTGATAATCAGATCTGCCGGAATGGATTCATAAACCTTTGTGTCAACCTCGATTGTTCTGCATTCAGCATCTCCACAGATATCACAACAAGGGCTCTGACCAACCTGTGCGCCAAGCCACTCCTCCAGAGGCCTTCCGCTAATCCAAACTCGATTAGACTGAGAGGGATCATTGGCAAATGCTATTTGGTCAATTTTTCTTTCCTCAAAAGTGATTTCTATAGCCAATGGAGAAAGCGCTTTTCTAAGAAGTTCTAAAGCTTTTTGGATCCCTTCGTACGTTGTTCCGCATCGGTCACAAGTCTTTCCCGTTTCATCAACCAACCGTTGCCATACAATTGGCAAAATCTTCATTTAGTCGTTATCCTTTCTTTAACATATAATATTTGAATTTTAACCTATTATATGCAGTGTTATTATTTATTGCAATTTCTATTGTGAATTCACTTAGGGTAAGCGCATGAAATTTTTTTAATCAATAATATTAAGATCACTGAAAGGCAAAACTGTTCCCTAAAATTTACTATAATTGATCGGTTTCATTATATTTGAAATAATGGTTATTGATTTTGCTAAGCTATATTTTTTATAACTAATTATCTTTAACTTGAAAGATCTAATTCAATATTGACGGATCATGATGACATTGATTCGATGGATGCATGCATTACATCCTTTAATTAGCACCTACCAGTTCTTGTAATTTGTCTCGGAAATAAGAAAAGCTGGGTGACTTGTTATTGTTAATGTCCATATGTGGCGAAATATTTTCCGCCCATCTTGACTTCTCGATGCCAACCACTTGCCATCCCTTTTCGATCAATTTTCTTGACCCGCCGGCATAAACAGCATCAGCCAACTTCTCCCAAGTCCCACAGATATCATCATTCACATAAGAGTCTAGGACAGAATCTTTAGCTCTGATATAAGCGCGCTTGATCGCATTCATGTCCCCAAGGAACCATGCTTCTGCTTCCTCGATCGCAATGCAGATGCGGCTCTCTGGTTTTGGATTACACCAATCCAGAATCCCCAAAAGTTCTTGGCGAAATGTTTTTAAACACTTGTCGTCAAGGTCGCACACCAATATCACTGTTGCTTGATAGTCTTTAGGGTAACCATTGAATGTTTTTCCATATCCTTTGAGCAGCCTGGGCAAGTTTTCAAGCAAAGTACGTTTATTAGCATCAACTGCACTTCTCATGTTTTTAGGGATACGGCCAACACCTTTATACGCATAGACTTTGAATGTATGTCCTTGCCCAATAATTTTAGGAACCAGAATCTCTAATGCCTTTTTGCCGGACTGATCTTCAACGAGTATCTCTAAATGCATTAAATCACCTCGGATCCAGATAGTCGCTGTACCAGAGCCCGCCCAAGGGAAGTCCTTCGGTTACCATGTTTTTTATGATTGGGTATTCACTGGCTCTCTTGATGGTCACAAATCCATCGGTGCCCTTTTCCAGCACCCAAACCTCCTCTGGCTCAAGAGCATCAACAAAGTAAGGTTGATGTGTGGTAATGAATACTTGCGATCCACGCTTTTGTCCGGTTGCATGTT
>JBLIRS010000118.1:0-9399 GCA_049472415.1 bacterium
TGCGCGGATGCCAGAGGCGGCACTGCATTTGGTGAAATCACCATCTTTGCCGTAAACCAGGGAACATGGTTGAATCATCCTCCGATCGTCCTGGGTGGTCCGACTCAGCCGGTTGTCATCAAGGCCGGAGAAGAGTTCATGCTGCATACTCCTAACTTCGCAGTAGAAGATCCTGACGGTGATCAAATATATGCATCATGCAACATAGGCTCCTGCGGACGCGCTCCGGACGGCTCCTTTATGTGGAGATTCCAGAGCAACTTCCCGGGCTCCTATATGGTTGAAATCATTTTCTACGACATCAGAGGCGGATATGCCATTATGGAATTCTTCCTTGACGTGAAACCATGGTGGAGTTATTAATATAATTCACCTGTGATAAACCCAAAAGAGGGCAGCGGTAAATCCGCTGCCCTCTTTTTTTATGAATCAAACAGTAAAAGATTAATGAAGGCAAATGATATCTGAAGGGAAAAGGCTGCTTGGCGCCCATATGTCCATTAGCGATGGTATATCAAAGAGCATAGACAGGGGCCTTTCTATCGGCTGCACTGCTATACAAATTTTTACAGGTTATAATAACCGCTGGGTTTCCAAACCATTACAAAATAAAGATTTAAGAGATTTTCATCAAAAAAGGTCCTTATTAGGGATAATCCTTACACATAATAACTATTTGATAAATTTGGCGTCCATTGATCCGGTAAAATCAATAAAATCCTTCAATTCTATGCTGGACGAGATAGAAAGGGCAGAGAAGTTGAAACTTCCTTTTCTAGTAATTCATCCTGGTTCACATTTGGGCAATGGAGAGAAAAGGGGAGTGCAACTGATTGCAGAAAGATTAAATAAATTATTTTCCGAGACAAAGGATTCCACTGTTAGGATACTATTAGAAAATACTGCCGGACAGGGTACAAACCTGGGATATAGTTTTGAACATCTTGCTGAAATTTTTTCGATGGTTAAGGATCAGGAAAGGATCGGCGTTTGTTTTGATACATGCCATGCCTTCGCCGCAGGATATGATCTTCGTAACCGAGAGGCCTATGAAAGAACCTTTGAATCTTTTTCCGGAATTATCGGTTTATGTCATTTATACGCATTTCATCTAAATGATTCCAAAACAGGATTGGGAAGCAGAAGAGACAGACATGAGCATATAGGCAAGGGATTTTTAGGATTAGAAGCTTTCCGTCTATTATTAAACGATGAAAGATTTGTCCACTTGCCTATGATTTTAGAAACACCGAAGGGAAAAGCAATGGACGAAGACAAAAAAAATATGGATGTTTTGCATTCATTAATAAAAAATGGGGTTCATTTTTAGATATGTTTTTAATTTCTTATTTTATAAGACGCTTGCGCATCTTATAAAGGGCTAAGGGAAAAAAGACGAGGCAAAAGAAAACCAGATACATAAAATTTAGCAACAATCGAAGATTAAACATCCCGAAGCTAAAGGCTCGGCTGATTTGAACGAGATGCGTAAGAGGGGAAAATAATGATATTATCCGTGCCCATAAAGGTATATTTGAAAGAGGAAAAAATGTCTCGCTGAAAAGAAACATAGGGGTAATGAATAAAAATACAGGTAAATTAAAGGATTCTATGTTCGGGATAATGCCCGTAAAGAACATTCCGATAGATCCAAAGGCGATACCCCCTATGAATGCCAGAGGGATAAGAAGAAATCCTGATGGGTAACTTATAAGTTTAAACAAACTAAGTATGATCATCATGATTATAGTTGCTATTACAGATTTTGAAGCTCCCCAGATGATCTCTCCTGTTATAATTTCTTCCAGCGAAAGGGGAGTTGCCATCATGCAATCAAAGGTTTTTTGATAATACATCCTCACGAAAGACACATATGTGTTCTCAAAAAAGGCGTTATTCATGATTGTTATTGAAATCAGGGCTGGCGCAATAAAAGAAACATATGATATTCTGGCATTCATATATTCAATACTTCCAACCATGGCGCCCAAGCCTAAGCCAAAGGCCAAAACATAAAAAACAGGTTCTAGTAACGGAGGCATAAAATTTATTTTCCAGGTTTTTCTATATACCTTTAAATCACGCTGCCAAACTCGAATAAATCTCCTTGTTATTTTAAAATTCCAAAATTTTTTCATTCTCTGAGCTCTCTTCCGGTCAATTTAAGAAAAACGTCTTCAAGGGTAGCCATGCGCAAGATACATCCTGCATTACAAAAGGTATTGCTTATTGTATAAAAGAGGTCATCGCCTTCTTGCCCATAAATTAAAAGTCGATGCCCCAGATTTTCATATTCCAGATTCTGTGTTTGTACGTAATCAATCAATTCACTGGAGGGTTCAGAGATTTCAATAACATTATGACCGACATAATCCTTTATGAGATTAATGGGCTTTCCTTCCACCAGGATATGTCCATGGTCCATGATTATGAGTCGATCGCAGAGACGAGATGCCTCTTCCATATAATGAGTGGTCAACAGAATAGTTAGGCCCTGTGCTTTGAGTTTCTCCAGTCGTGCCCAAATTTGATGTCTTGTTTGAGGATCCAAGCCTGTTGTAGGCTCATCAAGAATCAAAAGATCAGGTTTATTGATGAGGGCACGTGCCAAAACCAATCGTCGCATAAGTCCGCCTGAGAGTTCCGAGACTTTATCATTAGCCCGGTGATTAAGAACATTAAAGTTCAACAATTCCTCTGCCCTTCTTTTTGCATCTTTTTTAGGTATATCGAAATAACCTGCAAAAACCTCCAGATTTTCTCTGACTGTGAGATCGGGATCGAGGCTGTTTTCCTGTTGACAAACCCCGATTCTGGATTTTATGCTATATGCATCTTTTGAAATATCTGAATTAAAAACGGAAAGACTACCGGCAGTCATGGGAGAAAAGCCATATATCATTCTAATGGTAGAGGTTTTCCCTGCCCCGTTAGGACCGAGTATACCGAAACATTCTCCGGATATAACATTAAATGTTATACCGTCAACTGCGGCTATATCCACGTATTTTTTCTGCAAATCCTTTGCTTCAATAATAATAGCATGCAATTACAGGTCCTCCCGTATCTAATTCAAAGTCTATTTTTACCTTTTACCGGATATGGAGATAAAAGGATATATTTTATACCATACACCTCGGGATCTACAAGCTCAAAGTGAGAAAGGTAGATGGAATCTATCTTGTTCTTATTTAAAAATAAAAAAAGGGCACAGCTTATTGCCGTGCCCTTTAAAAATATATGATGTAATGCTAGGCATCAATTATTTTGAGAGCATCTTCTCTATAAGCATCCATAATATACGGGATACCTGTTATTTTTGCACATTCATCAGTAAGGGAGGCAATATCCTTTCTTGTAATAAAGTCGACCTTCCATTTTCTTGCTCCCGCCATAAGCTGCTGAAACCCTACTTTGAGCTTATCACAAGCGCAATATAAACCAATAGCGCCTAGTGGCATTTTATCCGCGTCTGCACCATATTTGGCCTTTACTTCTTCGTACAGGATGAATATTTCTTCCTTGGTGTTTCCATATACGGCCACCGTCTTGGGCAGTCCGCCGTCCTCACCATTTATCCAATGTCCGATATTTTTGCCCACCATACCGGGAATCATGAGTGCGCGGCCCATACATATTGCCTTTACGTATGGAGCGCCTAGGGCAATAGCCTTAAATATATGATCTTCAGCAGAGAATCCTCCAGCGAAAGCAATATCAGGAACCCAGGCACCCTTCTTTGATAAGCGGTCACAAAGCTCTACTGCCATTGAATGGAGATATATAGCCGGCACGCCCCACTCATTCATCATTCCCCATGGGCTCATTCCTGTGCCACCGGGTGCCCCGTCAATGGTTAAAAGATCGATCTTGGCATCAGAAGACCATCGTATGGCCATTGCCAGCTCTCTCATGGGATATGCGCCAGTCTTCAGAGTTACTCTTTTTGCTCCAAGTCCTCTTACCCTTTCCACCTCTTTTACAAAACCATCTCTGTCCACAAAACCAAGTCGTGAATGGCGCTCGAATTCCTTGATAGCTGTGTCTTTAAATGCTGCAATAATTGCCGGGTTATCAGGGTCCGGAGTTACAATATAGCCCCTCTTTTTTAATTCCTGGGCCCTCTCGAGACTGTTGACCTTGATCTCGCCGCCTATGCATTTTGCTCCCTGGCCCCATTTCAGCTCAATGGTTTCGACGCCTAATTTTTCTATAACATATTCAGCAACGCCCAGCCGCGTATCTTCCACATTCATTTGAACAAGGATATCCCCCCATCCGTCATGGTAACGGCGGAATTCTTCCACCCTCCTTCTCATATCGGGTGCTTCCTTGACTTTGCCATTCTGGTCTCTTTCCAGGTTTGGATCGATTCCGCAAACATTCTCTCCGCAAACCAGGCTGATACCGCTTATTGCTGCACCGACCGCGAAGTGTTCCCAGTTCTTTCTCGCGATTTCAGTACTTCCTAAAGCTCCGGTAAATATGGGAAGCTTCATCTTGACCTTATTGTTGGTTCCATAAGTGGTTTCTGTGTTTACTGTGGGGAAGGTTGCGTGATCGGGATCGGCCGATGTCCCTTCAGCGCCGAGCGCGTATCCCATGATATTAAGGTGTGAATAGTCTATCGGATAATCCTTGTCTGCTCCGGCAATTACTGAACCAAAAGGGCTTGGGTAAATAAGCTCTCGGCCACGAAAGGTTGAGTGAAACAGATCACAGTTCCCCCTGCATCCGTCAATACATCTGCTGCATATACCTGACTGCGGAGCAACATTTCGGGAACGATTGGCTGTTTTTACAGCTTCATTTGAATTTGGTCGATGCAAATTCATAATCCTACCTCCTTTGTTTTTTTGGCGATAAATTGCCAAATTATTGAGTGGCATGAACGGGCTTTTGTTTTTTTAAAGAATTATATTTTTAGCTTTTTGATCAGGGCGTTGTTTGGCAATCAATTGCCAAAATAATATCTCAATATTTAAAAAATGTCAATAGAATTTCACATATTTGTTAAAAATTATTATTTTTAAAACAATCCGGGCTTTAAAATAATTATCTTTATCGGTAATCATGCCATTATTTACATTCTGAAACCCTTGTCGCAAATAAAAAATCATATTTAATTCTATATGCTTTTTTGATTAATTGGATAATCATTATAAGTTTTTGAGATCACATATTTTTGTATATATACGGTAAAATTGCCGATTGTATATTGACTTTTTTGGAATTGAGTGTCATAATCCGTTTTATGATAGAAAAAATGGAAAAGAAAAAATTGGCTATTTTAAAGATTCTTCAAGAATATGACACCCCGATAGGAAGCTGTGAGATTACAGAGCAGCTTCAAGCCATGGGAAACGAAGTGAGTGAAAGAACCGTGCGTTTTTATCTTCTTGCTATGGATAACGCCGGACTTACGGAAAAGTTCGGCAAAAAGGGACGGCTAATTACCGACAAAGGGTTGATGGAGCTTAAAAATGCCAGGGTGTTTGATAAGGTTGGATTTTTAACCGCAAAGATTGACCAGATGACATATCGAATGAATTTTGACCTGAAAAACAGGGAAGGTACTGTGGTCATAAACATAAGCGTTCTTGAGCGGGATCAATTAAAAAAAACGATATTATCAATCAGCAAGGTTTTTGAGGAAGGATACGCAATGGGCCATCTTATGGCACTGCTGAAGCCGGGTGAGAAGATTGGTGAGATGTCTGTGCCGAGTGGTATGATTGGTATTGGTACAGTATGCTCAATAACATTAAACGGTGTTTTGCTTCAACACGGCATTCCAACAACCTCAAGGTTTGGTGGATTATTAGAGCTAAAAGGGAAAAAGCCTACTCGTTTTGTTGAAATTATAAAATATGATGGAACGAGTTTGGACCCCCTTGAGATTTTTATTCGTAGCGGTATGACCAATTACATTGGTGCAACGGAAAGCGGAGATGGCCGCATCGGGGCTAGTTTCAGAGAAGTGCCTGCAGAAAGCAGGGATAAGGTAATCGATCTTGCTCATAAGCTTGAAAAGATAGGTCTGGGTGGATTTATGAAGATCGGCTGGCCAGGACAATCCTTGCTGGAAATACCCGTAAGTGAGGGGAGGGTAGGGGCCATTGTTATCGGCGGTCTGAATCCGGTTGCAATCCTGGAGGAGAAAGGCATCAAGGTTCATTCAAGGGCTTTGGCCGGATTGATAGATTATAGAAAATTATTTAATTATAAAGAACTTGCTAAACATCTGGAATGATTCAATATAGGCCTATCCATTTTATATAATCAATTCAAGAAATTATCTTTATAAGATCGAAAAATACCGGTTAACGATCCCAATACTAATCCATAAATATTGATTTGAGTTTAATAATATTATAAGAAAAGATTGAAAAATAGCTGAATTCGACAATTTTTGCATGAAAAACGCCTATCAAGTCGAGATTTATGGATACCATTTTAAATCAAAAATTCGCAATTAGCTATTAAATACAATATATTAAGCTGGTTTTAATGGTTTGGCACGATAATTGAGATATATATAATTAGTTTAAAAAATATTCTTCGAAATATCAAGGATTTATCAAGAAAAACGCTAAAAATATTAATTTAAAAATAATGCTGAATCGAGAAAGGAGGTGGTAAAAAATGTTAAAGTATGGATCAAGAAAAAATTATATCTCAGTTATTATTTTAATAGCTGTTATGTTATTTCTTTTCTCAAGCTATGTAACAACTGAGGCTTCATTGAGACCCTTAAATCTTAATGAATTGATGGAAAAATCATTATTAAGTTTCAGAAAGGTTGATGTTAATGGTATTGTATTTGATGTTTACATAAATCAAAAAGAAAAATCCATTACAGTGCGTGGTGAAGTTGAAAGCTGGAAGGAAAAGGAAATGGCTGAAAAATATTTCAGATTGAGGGCGCCATCGGATTTTTACTTAAATTATGAAATTTCTGTTTTATATTGATATTTTGATAAATTATTTTTAGAGAAAAGGAGTTAATATGAAAATTTATAAAGTTATAAAGAAAATTTTTAATAGGCCTTTGAAAAATTGTCTTCTTCCTATTAGAAAAACAGAACCCTATTATTGTTTTTTGGAATCCAAGTTTTTCGAGCAGGGGAATCCGTTTAGAATGCTTTTGTTAAGAACGGGATCGGAAATAAAGGAAGCATCTTGTTTTTTTAATCCCTTGGGTGGCTCAGAAAAGATCAGGTAGGATGGTATGAGAGTAAAAAATAATAAGAAGAGTCTTTTAAAGAAGTTAGTTCTTCTGCAAATTGCAGTGATATTTATTTTTATCATTAATATAACATGCACGGAAGCCTCCAGGCGAAAGATGGATTTAGGGCAACAATTTGAAAAATCAAATATGATGCATTGGACTGCTGTTATTAATGACAATATGTACGACGTGTATGTTGATAGAAATACCGAGACCATAATTATATATGGCGATGTAAACACCTTGGATGATAAAGAGAAAGTGGAAGAATATTTTAAATCTAAGAGTCCAAGCAATTACAAAATAGTTTCTGAGTTAAATATTGTGAGCGAAATTAATAAATAGCCAAATTAAACTCAAATCTGATGCAATCGTGAAAAGAAATTTTAATGCCTCAAAGACATCAATATATTGGTGAATGTATAATAAATTTGTGATTTAAAGTCGATTTCTTCGCACTATTCAGCCTTTTTACGATTGCATCAAATCAAACATTTCAAATCAAAATCATTAAGTTAAGTCTAAAATCTAATTTTTGAAAATACTCTGGGATCTGGTCAGCGACAATTAAAATTCCCGTTTAAAAGACCACAAAATCACACACAAGAGGTATATCTGTGCTATCTTATTTCGTTCTAAGAGGAAGGGGGCGAGATGGTAACAGACAAACAAGTCAGGAGGATGAAGCAGATGATAGAAACGGGAAAGAAGCAAACAATAGCAGCATTAAAGACAGGAATGGATGAAAAGACAGCACGAAAGTATATCCGATCGGGCAAACTGCAGTCACAATTAAAGCAGGATCACATATGGCGGAAGCAAAAGGGATCCATTGCTGTATCATTTTGTTCTCACATATTCGAACTGGGAGACAGGGAGCATCTGTTTTTCCTAGAGCTGTGAAAACCTGAGTTTTGGATTACAAAACGCCCTATGGAAACGGAGTTGGGAGTAAACATGGCACGATTGATAAAAAATGTCTCATCAGTGCACAAGAAGTTAAAAAGATTGTACAGAAGGATCAGCAGCCGGAACTGATCAAATACCCGGTGCTAGCGAAAGTCAATTTAAATATCTATGATAGTGAATGCAGTCTTTTGACAGAGCAGCTACTTCGTGACAAAAAGGAATTTAATCTTGATAAAAGGATTAAAAAGCTATCAAAATATGGTGCAGTGATCCTTGACGATATTGGTTACGTACAGGAGGATCGTGGCAAGATAATAATTTCTATTATTCAGTGTCCCGGATGCAAAATACAATATTCTTATTTCCTAAATATGAATTCAATATAAAATAGTATAAAGGCAGTTTAAACCATCAAAATTCAAAAAAATTAACAAAGGATAACCCAAAAGCAATAAACGTGTCCTTTTAGCTTATCGAATATTCTACATCCGGGACACTTTTTGATTTTATTGTCAATGATAAAATAACCTCATTAGTCTATATAACCACCCCCTTGTCTTACATTAACCATTTATAAATATGAAAAGAGGACATGTTTTTTATTGCCTCTTTCCTCAACTACTTTTATATAATTCAAGTTTCATGCCCAAATAAAAACAAAACATATTATAATAATATGCTAATTTGTTTTGAATAATATATAATTAGGGAGATAAAAAAGTTGTATTAATTTTAAACTCGACCTATTGGGCTATTTATGTATCTAAATGGGCGAGTTAATCAGAATAAAAAACAAGCCCGCATTGATTATCTGCGGGCTTATTTAATTTATGATTAACTATTTTGCTTATGTAAGTTAAAGCTGTTATCTACGGTATTATATAACTCCCATGGCAATAAGGCTGCCAATGATACCGGAAGTCTGTAGGCTAAGGCCGCCAATACCGAGTCCACCAAGACCGAGCATGCCAAGGCCACCGAGACCATACATGCCAAGACCACCCAGACCGTACAAACCAAGGCCTCCTAAACCGTACATCCCGGATGCGCCATAGCCACTGTATCCGTAAGGAGAACCATATCCGTAGCCGCTATATCCGTAACCACCATAGGAGGGATAACTGTATCCACCATAACCATAACCGCCGTATCCGTAAGGAGAACTGTATCCGTAGCCGCTATATCCGTAAGGAGAACCATATCCGTAGCCGCTATATCCGTAACCACCATAGGAGGGATAACCGTATCCACCATAACCA
>JBLIRS010000119.1:0-9247 GCA_049472415.1 bacterium
GCAGAAAAAAATGACATTGCGTCTCAATTGCTTTTTGAAGACGGAATGTTTGTTATAAAGGTATGCAGTATTATAAGAAAAGGGGAAGATATCGCCGCGTATCTTGTCATGGATGATTTCATTGGTGAAGATTTGGCAGAGAATATAGAGGCTTCGACAGGGGCAAAAATCGCCCTTTTATCTCATAAGGGACAAAATACAGGCAAGGTCATAACCTCTACGCATAAAGATTTGCTTGGGAAAGAGATAGGCGGGGATGCCTTTACTGAAATGGTCTCGACTCTTAATGTCACATATCAGCCCAATTTCATGAGTGAGAGCAAGGTCCACATGGCCGCATTTAAACCTGTATTTGATAAAAATAATAATCTCCTGGGATCCATGTTAATTCTTGCCCAAATGGATGATGTTCTAAATATGAAATCAAATATAATAAAAGCTATGACATCAATAGGCCTATTTGCAATAGTTTTAGGCGTCGTTGCTATTATTATGCTGCTCAGGAGCATCATCAATCCCATTCGCCAGCTTCTATTCACTGCCCAGGCAATGGGAAGGGGAGATCTAACCCAAATGGTCAAAATTACAGGAAACAATGAAATTGGACAGATTTCTCAGGCCTTTAACCAAATGCAGGGAAAGCTTCTCAATCTTGTTAAACAGATGAAAACCAGTGTCGGTCTTCTGGAGTCTTCTTCCGTCGAACTTTCCACATCAAGCAGACAACAAGCGGATGGTTCTATGCAACAATCGACATCCTTGACTGAGACCTCCACTACAGTTGAAGAACTGGCTATAACCTCAAAGCAAATAGCCGAAAATGCCAAGGTTGTGGCACATTTGGCAAGACAGAGTCTTGCGGGAATGGAAAACATAAGGAACAATACTGACCAGGAGGCAAACAGAATCCTGACCCTTGGAGAAAAGTCACAGACTATAGGCGAAGTTGTTGCAATGATCGACGATATAGCCAGACAAACAAATATTCTGGCTTTGAATGCCTCCATCGAAGCTGAAAGAGCCGGTGAAGCGGGTAAGGGTTTTGCTGTTGTCGCAATAGAAATAAGAGAATTGGCGACAAACGTTGCTAAATCCACCAAGCAGATCAGGGAAATCATAAAGGAGATACAGGATGCAACCAATGCCTCGGTTATGGCTACAGAAAATGTAGGTAAATCAGTGGCAGAAGGGATTGAGCTATCCAAAAAAACAGCGGATTCCGCTAACCAGATCAGCATGGCAACGCAGCAACAAGGAAGTGCATCCGAGCAGGTAGTGTCAGCAATAAAGCAAATGAGCGAGATAGTGGGACAAACAACCGCCGACGCAAATCAGATTGCTGATACCGCTCATCAATTGGTTGAATTGACTACCGATCAGAAAAGACTTGTTGAGCAGTTTACCATAAATTAGACTTATAATCGCACGCAAGGTTTTATGGATTGGAAAAATTCGTTAATACAAACAGTTAAAACCTAAACTTAAGATATTGTTAAACCGAGAAGGACACTGAGAGGTAACTGCTCAAAAACCGTGTGGTTTTAAAGGAGTTAATGAAAATTGCAAAATGAAAATTTAAGGAATACATTATCTTGCATTTTAAAATTTGAAATTTGCATTTTGCAATTCTTCTCAAGATTCCCCCGGGATTTTAAGAAGTTACACTGAGAGCGAAGAGTGAAACCCTGTGTCCTTCTTGGTATGAATTTCAGGCACTATTAATCGATTGCACCGTAAAACTAGCTAAAAGCACGGTATTGATCAAAAAGCTCCTCAAATTTGTTCCCAGTCTTATCATTTATCGTCCCTTTGAATATGGCAATCTTTGTCGTCTCGGTCCCCAGCGCGCAATATAGGGAAAGGTAGCAAGGTGTTCTACTTTTAATTGCCTCGAGATGTGCCTTCACGGTACCCAGATCGCCCCTCATAATTGGCCCCGTAAGAGCTTCGGGTATTCCCAAGGCTTTGATATTCCTGATTGTCCCTTCAAAAAGCGGAGAAATTGCCTGCAATCCCTTCTCTCTCTCTATACCTATAATTTCATAAAGGCTTAATGCAAAATTAATCAAGGCTACAAGAAAGTTTGATGCTATTGCTGCGCTTGCATGGTACAAAGGCTTGTCATCAGTAGCTATCTCCAGAATATTACCACCGATCGACAAGGCAAGGTCTTTTAATACTATCTTAGCCTCTTCGGAACCCTCAATACAAAAATATGAGCCAGGAAGCACGCTAATCGCTGTTTCTTTTGTAGCACAACTCTGGAGTGGATGCAGAGAGCCAGTGGGACACCCTATTTCGGCGGCTGATTTTAGAATAGATGAAGGATGTGCCCCGCTGCAATGCGCAATTACGGATCCTGGTTTAATGAATTCTGATTCAACTAGTTGTGAGCAAACCTTCCCTATGACATCATCCGGTGTCGTAATAAGGATCAGATCAGCATCCCTGAGCCAGAGGCCCGGGGCTTTCTTTGCAGTACAACTCTGCTTGAGAAAGGCTGCCGCAATTTGTGCTTCTTCAGGATATTGGCAACAAAGACCTGTTATCTCATAACCCTTTTCACTGGCCAGAAAGGCCAAGGCAGACCCGACCCTTCCGGCGCCTACTACTGCCAATCGGCAATCCCGTAACATTTCAATTACCTTAAAAAATCCTCAAAATCCCATTGAAAGCTTGAGGGAGGCCTTATTGGCTGGCTTTTGCCGCTTCTACCGTATTTTTAAGAAGCATGGCAACAGTCATAGGGCCAACCCCTCCGGGAACAGGAGTAATATAAGAGGCCTTATTTTTTATACCTTCAAAATCAGCGTCTCCCACTGTTTTTTTGCGCGGTTTTCCTTTATCATTCAAAACCGGTTGTCCATTCTCATCAAGCAGCGGGACCCTGTTTATTCCCACATCAATCAAAATCACTCCCTCTTTAACCATATCAGCGGTAATCATATTAGGTCTTCCTGCTGCAACTATAAGCACATCTGCGCGCTTAGTATGAAAGAGCATATCTCTGGTTGCGGTGTGACATATTGTGACTGTCGGGGATTCTTTTCCTGACTTAAGCAGCATAACAGCGGCAGGCATACCAACGATCTCGCTCCGCCCAACAATTACCGTTTCAAGCCCTTTCAGAGGCACATCTATGCTTTTCAAAAGAGTAACAGCCGCCTGGGCCGTGCATGGATATACAACCGCGTTTCCATAAAATAACCGGCCGAGGTTCGATGGATGCATACCCTCCACATCTTTCTCCGGAGAGATCCTCCATTGAACAGCCCGGTGGTCTATAGTTGGGGGAAGCGGCATTTGAAGAATAATTCCGGTTGTGCTTCGATCCTGATTCAATTTCTCAATATAATCGATCAATCCATCCTGTGTAGTTTGATCGGAAAGTTCATGCAACTTATAGTCTATGCCCAGCTCTTCGCAGGTTTTTTGTTGATTTTTGATATAGACCCTGGAGCTCGGATTCTCTCCAACCTGAACTGCTGCAAGGCAGACTATCTTGTTTGCCTTTCTGACCGCTTTTATCTCCTTTTTCAATTCCTCTTTGATCTCAGCCGCTGTTGCATCTCCATCTATTATCTTTGGTTCCATATCAACTCTCCTGTATAAGATTTTTCATTTTCAATAAAAAAAAGAATTTTATAGACCACATGCCTTATTGACTTTTTCCATGATCATATCCTTGTTGACCTTGCACTCGGATTCCAGCTTAGATATCCATTCATTTTTTTCCTTTACAAATTTTTCGTCCCTTATAAAGACAAGATTGATTCTTACGTTTAGGATAGCGGATTCGACCGCGGAAAAGGCCATAAGAGCAGACACACCTGTATCGGTTATTAAATTTTTGTTCCCTATATCTACCAGTTCGGAAAGCAAAACCAGCATCCTGGCACCGGCAGTCATTACCTTAGAGGGTACCTGAAGCGCCAGCTTGCATGCCTCCTGAATTGCCTGACTTCTTGCCTTTTTTTCATCTTCAGTGTTTTTAGGAAGAACATAAGCCTTTGACACTTCAGCATATGCTTCTGTGTCTTCCACGGCAAGACGAAGCATCTGCTCTGTCAAATCCATGCCCTGTTCAAGAATTGTCCTAACCCTTTCCTCAACCGCCTGATAAGCCTTTTTACCAACTGTAAAATTGCATACCATATTCATCATGGAACAGGCTAAAGCACCTCCCATTGCGGCAATACTCCCACCACCGGGAGTCGGCCTGCCGGAGGATGCGTCATCGATATACTTGCGAATAGGTTCATCAATATATTTCATAGAGACCTCCTTAAGATAACAAAATATTAACCTGCTCAATATTTAATAAAATCAATTCTCAAATGTCAAGGCACGATTTTATTTCATCAAACTAAATATTATACACAAAAAGATTATTTGACAAAAATTAATATTCCTGATTTAAACCTGACTTGACATTTCTTTGATTATTTCATATTGTATAATATATATCTTTTTGAAATTTTTTTGGGAAAATATGAGTCTTTTTGTAAATAATTATCTTCCATTAGTGACCGATCCAATATATCCTGACCCGATATTTATCTTAAAGTACTTCATATTGCATACATAAACCTGTCAGAACCCCTTTAACAATTTTGGGAAAAAAGGGATTTGGAGATAAAAAAAATCAGACTTGTTCATAAACAATTCGTCCATAAACAACATATAAGGATTAATGCATCCTTCATCAAAAATTCTAATAACTCAAATTGATTTATTAAAGCACTTCTTTTCCCTAGATCGTGTCGTGTCTGAGAGGAGGTGATAAGGAAGCCTAACTTTATTTACACGTTTATCTATTTCACGGTTTTTAATGATAATTCTCTTATATTGATAACGTTATCATTAAGGAGGCCAGATGGCTATCTTGCTTCTACCTCCAGAAGAAACCTTATTGATCGAAGAGAAATAATAGAAAAATTTATGGAGATTTAAATGCAAGGTAGCAAACTTTATATAGGGAATCTAAATTTTTCCGTTACCAATGAGGAGTTGGAAGAATTGCTCTCCACTTACGGAGAGGTTAAGGAAGTCAAAATAATCGAAGGAAAGGGTTTCGGATTCGTTGAAATGTCTAAACAAGCCGATGCTGAAAAGGCAAAAGTCGAATTGAACAGCGCTGATTTCAAAGGACGTGCCTTAAAGGTAGACTTCGCCCGCCCGCTCAAAAGCAAACCTAAACGGGAGTTTCGTAGATATTAAGATATGAATAATTAAAAGGATAAGATACGATCCTGCAGATAATCCAAACTGATAATATAAATCTGCATAGTATTTTATAACCTAAGTTATTTAAGAAGCCTCGATTTGTCGAGGCTTCTTTTTGTTTGCGAAATCTTTCAGGTAAGCCTATCCTAACCCAAGTCCCCCCATATGTATTGGATGACAGCGATAATAGTTATAGCTGCAGTCTCCGTCCTCAATATCCTCGGTCCGAGGCCGACCGTAATAAACCCGGCACCTCTGGCTATTATTATCTCTTTTTCCGTAAATCCCCCTTCTGGCCCTACTAACACACATATGCTGGTTGGCGGACTTATACTCGAACATACACCTTTCAATCCCGCTTTAGACTCCCTTTCCCACAAAAGAATTTTCAGATCATACTTATCAGCATATCTTAAGGCATTTCTAAAACTGGTATAAGGTTCAATGATCGGCACCGAGGCCCTTCGGCATTGACTTGAAGCTTTTTTAGCAATCTCGGGCCAACGGTGGGCCTTTCGTTGCGATTTCTCTCTTTCCTCCAGTCTGATTGATCGTTCTGAATTAAAAGGCACGATTGCACTTACTCCAAGTTCCGTGGTCTTCTGGATAATCCATTCCATTCTCTCCTTTTCAGGTAAAGACTGAAGCAAAAGAAGATCCAGATATGATTCCATCTTTTTTTTCAGATTTTCAAAAAGATGAACCTCACATCGAGATTTATCAAGACTAAGGACCCTTCCACGAAAATGCCTGCCCTTATCGTCCTGCAAGGTAATGATCTCTCCGGGCCTTGGTATCCATGGCGATTTATTCAGTGATACCATACAATCCCCAGGGACATGAATGGTCCCTGTCATATCTATAGAAAAAAATTTATCGGAACGGTCGGATCTCCTACACCCCATTTCTGTTTAATCCAAAATCATTATTTTTTTGCATTTCCAGGCAGTACTCGATCCGGCTTAAAATCCCTCTTAACAAGGCTACCTCCCTTTCGGTGAGATCTAACCGCGATAGCATGTCTATAAGAGAAAACATGATATGATCGGAATTTTCCCGGATAAAACCAATACGTCTTAACACGCTTTCCGTATGGTCCATAAGCCCTTTCCTCTCGGCTGCTCCGGCAGGTACCATTTTTTTACTCTCCCTTATAGCCTTTTCACTTGATAAGGACATATGCCATTCATAGGCCATTATCATTACTGCCTGGGCCAGGTTGATAGATGGAAGACCCGGCGAGGCGGGAATGGCTACAACCTTCTGACAAAAGGAGAGTTGACGATTAGAAAGGCCTGTTCTTTCCGATCCGAACACTATTGCAATCCTGTGGTCTGAAGGGAAATTGATTAGCTTCGGTATTATCTGTCTGGGGGTAAAGGTACGAAGTCGATGCTTGCGAATTCGACCGGTTGTGCCTACTACATAATGCATGCCTGAAATGGCGCGTTCCATTGAACTGCAAATCTCTGCCTTTTCTAAAATCTCCTCCGCTCCCGGCGCCATTTTAATGGCCTCTAACCATCGCTCACGATTAGGGCGGACAAGAATAAGGCCTTCAAGCCCCATGTTTTTTATAGCCCTTGCAACGGCCCCCATATTACCCGCATTCTTACATTCACAAAGAACGCAAAAAAGATGTGGTGCGGATTTCAAGCCGGTTCCATCAATTTTCACAACTCTGATACCCCAACTGCCCACATGCCGCCAAAATGTCCCTCCCCTTGCTTTTTCTGATGAAGGCCAAAATCCCCTTTTCAACAAGGCAAGTCTGAAATCTGTCCAGACTTTCCATGGTTGGCGCCTGAAACGGAAGGATCGGGTTTTCGTTATAGGGGATTAGATTCACTTTTACCCGCCCTTTCAGACACTGCAGAAGAGAGGCGAGGGTAGCGGCACAGTTATGGCTGTCATTCAGTCCGCGGATCAAACAATATTCTATGGTTATTTTCTGACCTGGCAGGAGAGGATAATTACGCATACATTCCATTAAATCGGAAAGTGGATAATTTCTGTTAACAGGCATAAGGGCATTCCTGATTTTATCTGTAGGTGCATTCAGGGAAACGGCCAGTTTGATCCCGAGTTTCTCTTTTCCCAGTTGATAAATGCCAGGGACAAATCCCACCGTAGACAGTGTTATACGACGTGGATGAAAACTCCCGCGTTCAGGGTCTATAAGCGTTTTTATGGCCCGGATTGTTTGAAGATAATTGTCGAGGGGTTCCCCCATACCCATCAGCACAATATGTGTTACTTTTTTCGGCCTTATAAAATTGGATACAACAAGGACCTGATCACTTATTTCATGATGTCTGAGGGAACGGTAAAATCCGATCTTCCCGGTTAAGCAAAAGCTGCAACCCTGCCGGCATCCCGCCTGAGTGGACAGACAAAGCGTCAACCTCCCCTTATCCCTTATTCCTACCGTTTCAATCATAACTCCGTCCTTCAGCCTAAAGAGGAATTTCTGGGTCCCGTCCTCCGATGTCAATACCTCTGCTATTTTTGGGAAAGTGAGAAAAAAACGATCTTTGAGTTTTTCCCGAAATGGCTTTGGAAGATTTGTCATCTTTTCAAAGGAATCGACCCCTTCTTTATAAAGCCATTGATATATCTGATGTAGCCTATAGACAGGCTGGCTGCAAGAGGAAATAAATTCGGAAAGTTCTGTTGGATCAAGCTCATTGATATATCTCATTTAATTAATAATATATCATTTCATTGGATAAAAAACAAAAGGCCTGCCGGTTATTGATCTGTCCGGCAGACCCTTCGTACGATATCTTTGAGACTAAATAATTAAATTACAACCGCTGATATGAGATCAAGGGAAAAAGTCCCTGATTCCTGTGGTGTCGTGTTAGGGACTTTATATATATCGTAGTATCCCTCCATAGTTGTTGGCGTTGGCAGAGGGGCGGAGATGCTAATAGCATAGCTAACGGTAGGATCTTGTCCGGTTAATAAAACAAATGTTGGACTACCGTCTCCAAACACATTGAAGATCCCTGCGAAGGTGGTATTCCCGATTAACTGGACAGTTCCCGAAAGTCCACCGGTCAGGGGATCTTCTTGAAGATTCATTATCATAGTTCCGAAGAGGAAGCCAAGGTTCCATTGACCAATCCATGTACCAGCCTGTTCTGCCACAACCGGATTATTGGAGATCGAGGGGCTTAAAGGGTTTGATGTGAGCCCGCTAAGCAGGGAACCGAGTCCGGATAGACCTCCCATTCCATAAAGGCCGTACATACCTCCCATTCCATATAAACTGCCAACTCCATAAAGACCGCTGCTCCCATTGGGTGCGGTTAAACCACCCGATCCATAAAGACTGCTCAGACCATATGAACTGCCAAGACCATAAAGGCCACCCAGGCCATAAAAACCGCCCATGCCATACAGACCGCTCAAACCATAGAGCCTGCCTAAAATGCCAAGGCCGCCCAGGCCTCCTGTCAGATTATATATGCCTCCTAAACCGTAAAGATTGGTAAGACCGCCCAGTAATCCTGTTCCATAGCCATATGATGACATGGGATTATAAAGACCTGCCATGGAGTATGTATATGGAAATCCATAGTATGCATTTACATCTCCCATATTTCCAAGGCTATTCAATGACATGACTATTATAAAAACCGAGAGGAAAATAAGAACTTTTATAAACCATTTTTGTTTCATACCCAACCCTCCTTAAAACTTTTTAACCATAAAATCTATGAATCTAAAAGTTTTAGACACAAAAAAATCTTGGATTTTTCATATTTTTTTATGATAATTTTGGTTTTTTAATAATATACAGCATAAATGATGCCTATTTTAAAAAGATTATGGGGCTGACCTTACTTTTATATCTATGTCATATGAAGGCCAACCCCAAAATGAATAAAATAGTTTTCTAAATAAAAAAACAAATTATAATACAAAATATTAAATAATAGGTGTAACAAGCGTAAGATTGAAACTCCCTGATTCCGTAATCGTTCCGCCGCTACTCAGATTAATCAGATTATAG
>JBLIRS010000012.1:0-20571 GCA_049472415.1 bacterium
CTTCTTTTACTGAAGTTGCTGTTGAAACATTGATATCTCCACACTCTTCCTGAAGAATAGGTTGAACTATGTTTAAAAAATCCTCATCATCATCCACAAGTAAAATCTTTTTATTTTTTGGCTCAGGCTCTTTCGCACCTTCCTTGATCAACTCTCTCAACCGGTCCTCATTTTCAATCACATCGATTGTTTTAGTTTTTAATTCTCCGCCCTCATAATATTGATAGTGTATAGTGCATCCGCATTTAACATGGCACCGGAAAACCTGTTTGAGGACACCTTCATCATCCTCCACGGATAACTTTTCTGCCTGATAATAGGGACACCAGGAAAATTCACCCGGACCAATCATTTTCATAAGTTCCGGACAGTATACTGTGAGCTTGGATCCTTTCGATTTTTCGCTCATTTCTTAAGATTCCTCTCTATTTTTCATGCATATATATCTATTATTCACTAATTTGTAAACCTATTATGCATTTATCACTATTTATTGTCAAACCTTTTTTGGGATGTCATGATCTATTGGCAGGTAAACAGTGAATCGTGTTCCCTTATCAATTTCGCTTTTTACCTCGATACTACCCGCATAATTATTAATGATCCTCTTCACTATGGAAAGGCCGAGCCCTGTGCCTGTGACATTTCGTGTCCCTTTGCTTCTAGCCCTGTAAAACTCGTCAAAGCATCGTTGCAGATCATCCTGCCCCATTCCTATGCCTGTATCTTCTATAATAATCCTGGTCATATGATTTTCAGTTCCAGCGGCAATCCGGATGACGCCATTTTCCTTGTTATATTTAATGGCATTCACAATCAGGTTATTAAAAACCTGGTGCATCTCCTTTTTGTCAGCCATGATCGAAGGAAAATCATTATCCATAGTAAAATCAACCCGGATTCCTTTCTTCTCCATCTCCATCTTCATAAAATCAAGCACCTCGGCAATGATTTCCTTCAGATTTACGCTCTCTATCTGACGGCATTTTCCACCGGCTTCTATGGCCGATAAAGCCAAAAGGTCCTTTATCAAATCCAATAAGCCCTCGGCACGGATCTTTGCCCTGCCCAGCATCTTTTTATAGAGCTGCGGATCATCGCCCGCCGACTGATTCAACACCACATCAATAAATCCGTGCATTGCCGATAAAGGCGCCCTCAGTTCATGGGAGACCATGGTCACGAACTGGGTCTTTAACTCTTCGAGCCTTTTTTGTTTTGTGATATCCCTGAGGATAATGACAGTTCCAAGGATATTTTTTTCTTGATACTGAAGGAGGGTCGCAGTGCCCAACAGGACCTTATCCGAGATCCTGATCTCCTGGCTCAGGACCCTTGCCTTTTCAATGTCATGAACATGGCTTATAAAATCCGAAAGAGCTTCGCTATTTGCGATTGAAGCGAGCCTGGCGCCGATTGTTACATTTTTAAGCCCAAGGAGTTGTAATACCATCGGGTTCCAGAGGACGATCTCTTCCTGATTGTTTATCACCAATACACCTTCCCCCATACACTGTATAATGGCCCTGATCCTTGACTTTTCAGTATCCAGCTCCAGCAGGTTTCGCTCTCTTTCCTCCAGCAATCTTTTCGATTCAATATGAAGTCTCCGCCATTCCAGGGCCTTATCGATTATAATAATGAGCTCGTCCGGTGTGAATGGTTTTGCGAGATAATCGAACGCCCCTTTTTTAGTTGCAGAAACAGCCATCTCATAACTGGCGTACGCTGTCATAACTATCTGGATGGAATCAGGTGAAATGGATTTAATGGAGTCCATCACTTTAAATCCGTCCATATCGGGCATCCTGTAGTCGATGAGAATGATATCATAAAAATTCCTTCCGGCCTGTTCAATCCCCTTTGCGCCGTTTTCAGCGGTATCCACAACGTGCCCTCGCGGGCCTAAAACCCTGATAACTCCGGACCTCATACCAGGCTCATCATCTATAACAAGGATCTGGGCCTTCATCTTTTCTGTTTTCGGATCTTTCACCCTTTTCTTTCCTCACTTAAAGCTTTGCTCTTCACCACTAAATATGATTCCGGGCTCCTTTTTTACAAGTTCCGGCTGATGCAACGGGAGGGTTATGGTGAAGGTAGTCCCCTGCCCCACCTTACTCTCGACCTGTATATCACCGCTGTGCATTTTTATGATTCCGTAAGATATGGCAAGACCTAATCCGGTCCCTCTCCCGATCTGTTTGGTAGTAAAAAAGGGGTTGAACAATTTCTTTATGTTCTCTTCTGAAATGCCAGACCCGGTGTCCTCGATCCTTATCTCAACAGACTCCTCATCATCGGAAAGCCTTGCCCTGACATTCAGGGTTCCGCCTTCGGACATGGCATCAAATGCATTTGTGAACATATTCAATATAACCTGTTTTATTTGTTCAGGATCAATCATAATGAGAGGGATATCAGCACTGGAATCAATATTTACCCTTATCTGCCCCTTTCTGTCCCCAACCAGATGGTAAACATTTTCAAGCAATCTCCTTATATCTGTCAGTTTTAAGACGAGACGGCTTTGACGGGCAAAGTTCAGCAAGGCGGAAACGATGTTTTTACATCTTTTCGCCTCGTTAACGATTAGCTGAACATCCTCTTTCATCTGACTTCCTTCCGGAACGGAGTCAAGGAGCATATGCGAATATAGGAGTATTGTGCCGAGCGGATTATTGACCTCATGAGCTATGCCTGCAGCAAGGTGTCCCATGGATGCCAGTTTTTCCGACTGGATCAGGGATTCCTGCAGCTTTAACAATTCACTCCTCAACCTTATCAGTTCCTTGTGTCTGAAGGATTCGTCCATGCTCTTCAGATATTGAAGGCACATCCTCTTTTCAGCGATTCCATAGTAGACGGCAGCGGCATACTCCCGGCAGGTATTATATCCGCACAATCCGCAATTCAGCTCATAGTTAGGCGTAGGCTTGTTCATCTCAAGCAATATTCTATTGATCTCCTTCTGTGGAACAGTGAAATTTTTATCCTCATTGGTGAAGTTCCTGGAAATATCGAGATCCGACCATCTGTCTATAGACTCTTTCCATTCCTCTACAGTAGGCCATTTGGCTTTTTCCTTGATAAAATTCAGAAGGGTTGAACGCCGTGACGGATAATCCGCCTCCGTATCCATTCCTATTCCGTTCAAACAACATATACAGAAAGGCAAACGGAACAGGGTTATTTTTTCATATAATCTAGATTCGACATATTCTTTAAGCATTGCACCGAAAACGGCCTTACCCATAAGACATATAATATGGTCATTCATTATCTGCAGGTAAGGATTAAAACTGGGAACAATCCTGTTATCCACCGGATATATCTTTCCCTGCATGGAATGCGGCGGATCAAAATCGCCTTCAGGCAATGAGTTCACGTCTATCTCGCGATCCCTTATAATCTTGTTTATTTCCTGAAAGGTCAAAACCTCGTCTATCACTCCTTCAACCTGCGGATTCTTTGCCTCCAATCTCTTTGCCAGGCAAGGTCCGATATATACCACCTTTGATTCAGGGCCGTATTTCTTTTTAAGAAGCCGTCCCATGGCAATCATGGGGGAAACAATCTTTGCGCAATAGGGAAGTAGCTCGGGATAAAACTTTTGGATATAAGATATCATTACCGGCCCTGTTGTATCGATATAATGACCCTCTAAATCATCATGTAATAGTCTTTTATATGCATGCTCAATCAAATCAACGCCAAACGCCCCTTCAGCCACATAATCGAATCCAAGAGATCTCAACGCGGATATAAATCGGTATGGTTCATTATCCCCTATGGACGCAGGGAATACAGGATCAAGACAGGCAATGGTAGTGGCTGAGCTTTTAAGTAATTGCTCCCAAAAGGGGATATGGCTTTTTATCCGAATGGCCCTGTTTGAGCATATCCTTATACAGTTGCCGCATCCCACACATCGATCTTCAAGGATGGAGATGGATTCACCCTCGATAGTGATTGCCTTGGCCGGACAATACTGAATACATTTGCCGCAGATACTGCAGGATTTTCCCTTTGTCTCGATTACAAACATAGATTGAACCAAACCTTAAACTAAGATGATATTCATCTTTTCTCAAGCGGAGTAATTCTCCACTTAGTATTCAACTGCTACATCTTTTGATAAAATAAATCGATTAATCTTGCTAAAGTATATCCAACAATCATTAATTCTGTCAAAATTGAAATAAAAATGAATCCGAGCAATAAAAACTTGTAATGAATAACGTTTTTAACTAAAATCGGCCTTAAAATGAGATCTTATAAAAGCTACTGAAAATATTGGTTTTATCGGCAGAAATGGCAAAGGAAGGGATAGGGATATGGAAAAAAAATACCGCCATAAACAGTTTGGCACCTTGGTGCTGGTGAGTTTGATAATAGGAATTTGTCTGGTTCTCCTTATTTCATTTAACAAGGGGGGATCTCGCCCCTTGACAATTTCCTTAATATCGATCCTTTTTATTTGCATTTTATTATTTTATTCATTAACCGTAGAAATTGAGGATGGAATTCTAAAGATCAGATTTGGAATCGGATTGATTCAGAAAAAAATAGATTTGACAGAGGTTGAAAGCGCAAAAGCAGTGCGTAATCACTGGTATTATGGTTGGGGCATACGTTTAACTCCACATGGATGGCTTTTTAATGTCTCAGGATTGGATGCAGTGGAAATAAGCCTTTCTTCGGGAAAGACTTATCGAATCGGAACGGATAGGCCGCAGGAATTGACTGAAGCAATCAATGGAGAAATAAAAAATAAAAAGTCATGATACGGTTTATAAAATCAATAAATATAGTACTATGCTGCTATATAAAACCATAAATAGAAAATGATACCCCATGAGAACATTATTACTTTTAAGATTGGTTTCTCTGTATTTCCTGAGAATGCGAATCATACAGAATAAGGAAAGTAAGATTCCCGAGAATATAAGCAGTGTCTGGAATACATGAAATAGAGGAATACTATATACCATATCTTTTGCACCCGATGTTGGACGTAAAATAGAAAAGATATAGGAATTCAGATTAGGCAGGAAATAAAGGATAATGCTGACGATAACAGAGACAAGCAGGGGTTTTATAAGAGTTATCTTACTCTCCTTTAGATCTATTTCCTTAAATGTCAGGATTATATAAGTTATTATCTTGAAAAAAACTAAAAATTCAAACAAAAAATAGATTATCTTGAACAAAAAGAAAAAGGTCTTGCCATAAACTACAATATTCTCTGATATAGAAGTGGTTAAAATCACACTGAATAATAAATTGTTTATGATGGGCAAGAATTGGAGCTGAAAGGCAATATGGGCAGTCAAAGCCAATGGCACGTAAGCGTATGTCAATCTACCCAAAAATTCCCATCCCGCCAGATCGTTACTCTTAAACCCCATTTCGGTAATCAGCCATAAAATAAAAAACAGGATAAAAGGAGTCAGTACGTAAATGAAAGTAAAAGGAAAGACTTCATTGCCTATTATATGTTTATGCATAAGAAGGATAGGAATCAGCACACCCATTAAGGCAATGACGAAAAGAAAAAGCCCTTTGTTCAGTCTGTTTGAATTATAGATTTCTGTGGCCGGCGGTCTTATGTTCAAGGATATATTGTCATGGGTACAGCTTCGCACGCAGTTCAGACAAACCTTACATGTCTGGTTATTGTCGACATACATAAGATGTTGAAACATAGGACAACCTATCGTATCGGAGGTACCTTTATAGCAGTCATGCGTAGTGCATTGATTAAAACATACATCCGGATTCGATCTGACTTCTATCATTGATGCCATTGAGCAGGTTGAGATCAAAGCCCCCAACGGACAAATAAATCTGCACCATGAGTCCCGTTTGTAAACCATACCCATGATAACTGCGAGGCTAACAATGCTCAACTGTAATAATCCCACTTTAAAGGAAGAATTGCGCATCCCTGAAATCTCTTCTACCCAGATGACAAAAAGAAAACCTATGGTCATAAAAAGAAAATCATACTTCTTAAAGGGAAAATTTTGTTCTTTACAAAGGACCTTTTTGCCCAAATGACTATATGTCGCGTAAGGACATACGGAACACCAAAATCTGCCTACAAAAAAAAAGGACAGAAACATGGCCGGCCACCAGATGGACCATGTTAGCAATTTGCCAATATTATTATAGGGATATGGGAGATAATTACTAAAAAGGGATAACAATATGAGCATAAGAAAGGTAACTGCGACTATCTCACGTATTTTCTCCGGAAATATCCTTTTTTTTATCCATTTAGCAAAAAAGCCTATTTTTAATAGATTATATAAAACCAGGGGTCTGGCAGCAGGAAGCCCTAAAAACAGGTGTTCTGACCTTACCTTATCGGATCGGGTCAGGGTCACCGCCCTTTCGATAACTTCTTCCAACTCCTGAACATTTGACATTTTATAGTCATGAGCCAAAAGTAGTCTCATGGCTGAATCACTTACCCCATAAACCTTTTTATCATAGTACTTGGCATATTTTCTTATGAAATGATCCACCAGATCAGGAATATCCTTTTTTCTGTTCCTTAGTGGCTCAAGACAGATCTTGTTTGCCGATAATGATTGAAAAAGATTTTGGTCAAACTGCCCCTTTTCGACCCTTGATTGAAGGGAAACTCTGCTTGTTGACATAATACGGACATCAGGGGCATAGGATCTTATTTTTTGTTTTTCTCTGGAACTTGCAGGAAAGAGTATCTCATGGATTCTGGCCTGAATATCAAGCGGGAGGACCTCAACATTTTTTAACAAAAGTGTGCCTCCCTCAGCAAGCTCAAAATAGCTCAAGCCCATTTCACGTTGTTTCATTGGTCTGTCATAATATAAATAATCTCCAAATAATTGAGTGTCAATTGTATCGGGGATTAATGTTTCACAATCTACAGAAATAAATGGTTTCTCACGGCGTTTGCTCTTACCGTGGATAATCCTTGCAACAAGTTCTTTCCCCGTCCCAAATTCCCCTTCGATCAAAAGATATTCGTCATTTTGAGCTATTCTTTCTATATCTTCATTCAGGCGGATAATCACCGCGCTCTTTCCAATAATCTTTTTGTATTGAATAATTCTTTTGTTCTGTTGTAAAAACTGGATTGCCTTTTCCTTATATTTAACCGCTTCCTCAACAAGTTGAGTTTTTCGAAACTGTTTTAATATTGATTTGAGAATATGCTGGCTGATCTCCGGATCCAATTCCAAAAGCGCTAAAAATTTTTCTTTAGGGAGGCAAATGCATTCACTGTCTTTACTAGCCATAATTTCAGTGGTAGAAGGATGATCATATAACAGATAATAGTCTCCAAAATATTCTCCCGGAAGCAAATAGGAAATATGTGACTGAACACCTCTTTGATCCCTGACATATATCTCGAGACGTCCGCTTGAGACTATATAAAAATTTTGTATCCTTTGATTCTGTTTTATAATTATATCTTTTGCCTTGAAACTGACTAATTCAAATTGATCTGCAATGCTGGGCAGCAAATATGGAGGCAATCCTTTAAAGATATCTATTTTTTTCAGTAAATTTATAACAGTTTTAGTGTCCATATCTTCTTCTCTGCCATTACTTATAGGCAAACAAATAAATTGATTTAAAAGGTTTTGATATTAAATAATTACTTGTCTTGACATAGATTATAATGTATATTCTTAATCCTAACAAGGTAAAGTCCGGTATGTATACCAAGATCCTTAAGTAAAAAAGTTATTTCAAAAGGAGAGATCTGAGATGTTTATAGTTCATGTTTCAGTCTGCGTTAAACCTGAATTTGTAGAGGAATTTATAAAGGCAACCCAGGAGAATGCCAGAAATAGTGTTCATGAACCCGGAATTACCCGCTTTGATATTATCCAGCAAAACGATGATCGAATACGCTTTGCATTGATAGAAGTGTATAGAACCATAGAGGACACTGCAAAACATAAAGAAACCCATCACTATAAAAAATGGCGTGACACAGTTGAAGATATGATGGCTGAACCGCGTACAAGTATAAAATACAAAAACATCTATCCTGATGACGAAGGATGGTAATAAGTATATGAGATTCGAATTTTCCACTGCCAGCCGGATTATTTTTGGTTCCGGGAGGCTTTCCGAGGTTGGCCCTGTTGCCAGAGTAATGGGAAATTTTGCGCTTTTGGTAACCGGCCAGACACCATCCCGTGCAGTCCCGCTTATGGAAATAATGAACAAGGAAGGCATCGGTTATGCTTGTTTTTCCACCCATGCTGAACCTACCATTAAAGACATCCGTCAAGGAACCGAGTTCGCCATGCAAAAACATTGTGACCTAATTATCGGTTTTGGTGGTGGAAGTGCAATTGATACGGCAAAAGCCATTGCAGCCATTCTTGGCAATGGCGGTGATCCTCTGGATTATCTGGAAATTGTCGGCAATGGAAATCCGATCACAAGGCCTTCAATACCATGGATCGCCATTCCAACAACAGCAGGAAGCGGGGCGGAAGTAACGAGTAATGCCGTTATCTCATCTCCTGAGCATCTTGTCAAAGTAAGCCTGCGAAGCCCCCTGATGCTTGCCGGTATCGTACTAGTGGACCCTGAACTGACCTGTAGCCTTCCACCCGCCCTGACAGCCAGCACAGGCTTAGATGCATTAACTCAACTTATTGAGCCATATGTGTCCATAAAATCAAATCCCCTGACAGATTCAATTTGCAGGGAAGGTATCCGACGTGTTGCCGGCTCACTCATACAGGCTTATAAAAACGGAAATGACACCGAGGCACGTGAGGACATGTCCATTGCAAGCCTTTTTGGGGGATTGGCCCTTTCAAATTCAAAACTCGGGGCCGTACACGGAATAGCAGGGCCAATGGGAGGTATGATAAGGGCGCCTCACGGTAATATCTGCGCAAGACTTTTGCCCAATGTTATGGAGGCAAATATTAAACTCCTCAAGGCCAGGCTCCCTGGTTCAATGGCAATTAACAGATACGACGAGATAGCACAATTGCTAACAATGAATATCAAGGCAAAGGCGAGCGATGGAGTTAACTGGGTCAAAGAAATCTTCAAGGTATTTAATATTCCGCCTCTATCATATTATGGCCTCACACCTGAAATCTTTCCCGATCTCACAGAAAAGGCATCCAAAGCAAGCAGTATGCAAGGTAACCCTATAAAACTGACATTTGAAGAAATAATGAATATTCTCGAAGGCTGCTTTATTTAATTTTAATATACTTTTATCCAAATATATTATTATTTAATTTAAAACATAAGGTTTGTTTTAATATTTATTGACAAAAATGAAAAATATTGTATATAATCTCCGTGTCAAAATATATACTTTGTACTTTTAGATTTTTTAAGATCATAGTTACAACATAATAGAAATTAATTGTTTTCAACAACTTAAATATTAGACCACTATTTGTTTCTAGACCGTAAAATATGATCTTTTCTTAAAATTTCTAATAATCCTTTGTATCAAAGTTATTGAATTAAATATTAAATATGTACTCTTGAAAGATATTTTGATCATAATAAACTGTTTTAATACTTGCTCCTGCTTACCGGGTGTTTTTAAAATTAAAACATTTTTTTATTATAAATGATACCATTTTTATGCAACCTATTAACCCTTATGGAAACTCTGTAATGGAGGTGATCATGGTACAAAGTGATAAAAGATGTAAAGGATCAAAAAGTTTTGGGATCAGTCTGATCATTATCGGCCTGATCTTGCTGTTGTGGCCTGTACCCGGCAAAACTGCCGATCAGGAAAATTGTCAGCTTTGTCACCGTTATTCCGGCCTGGCTGCGTTTACGCCGGAAACAGGGAGCAAAAAGATATTCTATGTAAACGAGAACATCTACAGAAACACGGTTCATGGAAGCGTTCAATGTACCCATTGTCATAAAGATGTCAAGGAAGTACCCCATAAACCTGCTAAAAAAGTGGACTGCGGCGAAAAGTGCCATGTCAAGGAGCCCTCGACAGAGAAGGATTTTTCCCATAAGCCGATCGTTGACGAATTCAAAAAAAGCGCTCACGGCCAATCAAAGCTGTTTCAATACCAGGACGGCCAACCAAAATGTAAATATTGTCATCAAAATCCCCGCTATCAGCCGCTGCGAGGGATTTTTTCAAAACACTCCGAAGATGAGCAGGCATCACTAACTCGCTGTCTGGGATGTCATGAAAAGGACGAATGGACCAAGAGATTTCTTCAACACTTTGTCTCACGGACCACTCCTCGCTGGAGCAATAAAGAGATAGTTGATTTATGTAATACCTGTCATGCAAATGAAGAAATGATGAGTGGTTTTATGCTGGATACAACAGCCAGCTTTAAGGATACCTTTCATTGGAGGAATGTCAAATATGGTACGGAAAACGGTGCGAATTGTTTGAGCTGCCATGCGCCAAAGATATTGAATTATGACGCGCATGACATTCTAAAATCCTCAGATCCCAATTCCCCGACCTCTCTTTCCCTCCGGATAAAAACCTGCGGACAGTCCGGATGCCATACAGCCCCGACAAGTTCCTTTGTAAAAGGTTCCCTTCATGGGACAGGGCTAAAGGTCGCTTTAATAAATACAAAGCTGGAAGAGATGGAAGGAAAACTCTCTGAGAAAGAGAAAGAGGATCTGACCGCGGAATTAAAACACGAAAAAACAGAACGGCTAAAGAGAAGGATTATCTGGGCTATTAAGCTTTTTTATAAGTTTATGATACTTCTTGTTCCCGGAGCCATGTTCATGCACCAGATGCTCGATCTCAGAATCACGCTTAAAGAAAGAAAAGAAAGGAGACACTAATAATGGCAAAGTGGGGCCGCCGGGCCGAAGATCAAGAATGGTTTATCCGGCTAAACAGAGCTGAAGTATGGCAACACAATATCATCTGGGTCACCTTTTTACTCCTTGTATTGACCGGAATGATGTCTTTAGTACCAACCACGTGGGTTACAGCAATGTTTGGAAATTACGCTGCTCCTGTTTACAGATGGCGACGAATCCTGCATTTCTTTTTTGCCTTCTGGCTGTTTGTAGGTTGCGTGTGGCATATATGTTATTTGGCCTTTTCGAAGGAAGGCCGTCAGGTTTTCCTGGATATTCTCCTAAAACCCATCGATTTTATTCAGATGAAAGATAATTTCCTTTATATGCTTGGGATGAGGCCTCATCCGCCCAAGTTTGAAAGATACGACTATAAGGAAAAGCTCGAATATCTCTTTGGAGCCATAGGCACAACCGTTATATTCATAACCGGAACGATAATGACACTCGCTCCCCTTTTTCCAAAGTTTGTTGTTGAGGTGGCGGCTACTTTTCATCTCATGGAGGCAACGTTGGCAAGTTTCGCAATTTCGATCTGGCATTTCTATGCCGTGCACTTAAAGCCTGGAAAATTCCCACAGGACACCTCCTGGCTGGATGGAAAAATGACCATGCATCATCTGAAAGAGGAGCATCCGGCATATTACGAAAGAGTAGTTAAAGAACGTGAAGCTCAAAAACGTACCATAAAAGAAGAGCCAAAATTTGTCCTCCGCGAAAAAATGGAAAATGCGACCGGTAAATCTGACATACCAGAAACTGGCAATAAAACGGAAGGAAAGAAAGAGCCCTATAGAGAGGAGGATGATTTATGAAATGCGGCCGCGGTAATTTAGCCAAAGTGCTTACAGTTATTATATATTCACTGCTGGTAGTCCTTTTGATAATGCTTTTCAAAATCACCTATCTTCCTAAAAAAGGGGTCAAACATGGGCCTCCCCCTGTGAATCTGGAAGAGGAAACACCTACGGAGCAACCTAAATTGCAGCCGATAAAGGGAGATGTCTTTGAAAAGATACTTGAAAAGAAGACAGAACTAAAACTTGAACATTTTCACAACCTGGATAAAACCGTTGATGTACAGGAATGGATACCTAATCTGTGCCTGGTCTGTCACGGGAGTTTACCGCATAGCAAGAGCAAGGAAACCAGGGCGCTTTATAATATGCATACATATTTCTGCGCTTGCGAGGTATGTCATTTAAAAGGTGAAGGCCTTATATTCAAATGGTTTGACACAGAGACAGGGGAGCCTATTGAGAAAATATCGGACAGAGTGGAGGAACAAGTGCCCACTGGGACTTATTCCGGTAATTATAGTGCCAAAATAGTGCCATGCATACTGGAAGGTCCTACGGTTGTGAGACTCGATCAACCAGTAACTGAAGAATATGCAAATGAAACTTTGGAGATCTGGAAACAATATACATACGATCAGCAGTCCCAGGCAAAACTTGAACTCCACAAGCAGCTCACAAAAGAACCTGTCAAATGCACGGACTGCCATCAAAAGGAAAACCCATACCTTGACTTTAAGAGACTGGGTTATCCACAGTACCTGTGTGATGAATTTATTGGTACCGAGGTGGCTAAAATGGTAGAAAAATATAAATCCCTTAAATTGCCTACCATGTTCCGTCCCGATGAGATCATACAACAGAAGGAATTAAGGCAAAAAGGCGAGTCAGGACAGAGTATGCTCCTGCCTCCCACATTTCGAGCACAGTGATTTTTAATAGTAATGCCAGAACTTTTTTTAAATATATAATCCCGCTGATGGCTTTTGCCATCAGCGGTCTTTTGTTCGTGTCCACAGGCAGTGGGCAGATGAAGCATCCCGCTGACATTTCTCACACAGGTAATGTCAAGGTGATACCATGCCGTCAGCTCTTTAGCATCACAGGATCGGACAAAAAACCATTTAATCAGCCCAGCGCGGTTGATGTGTTCAACAATCGCATCTTTGTCCTGGATGGAGTCAATAGCAGAGTAGTTGTATTCGACGCAAAGGGAAAATTCCTTTTCGATTTCGGAAAAGCAGGATCAGATCCGGGCGAGTTCAAGGCCCCCCTCGGATTGAGCGTTGATTTCAAGGGAAGGATCTATGTTGCTGATTCCAGAAATCATCGTGTTCAGATATTTGATACAAACGGCAACCTTTTAACATATTTTACACTGAAAGAGGATCGCTACGGAGATTTGGCCGATCCAACAGATGTCGTTTATGACAAAAAAAATAATCGCCTGTTGATAGTTGACAATGATAATCACCGGTTACTCGTATATACCCCGGATGGTAAATTCATCAAAGAAATAGGTGGGGTTGGATTTGAAAACGGACAATTCAGATATCCATACAGTATAGCCCTGGATAGTAAAGCTAATTTCTATGTAGTAGATGTACTTAATACCCGGGTACAGGTATTTAATGAAAAAGATGAATTTATCAGAACCATAGGCGAATGGGGAATTGAAAAGGGTCAATTCTTTCGCCCCCAGGCGATAGCTATTGATGATAAAGAACGCGTGTTTGTCTCCGACAGCTATGAAAAAATCGGAGTTATACAGGTCTTTTCCACAGATGGAGAATTTCTTGCTCTTGTGGGAGATAAGTCAAGGAAAAAACTCCGTTTTGCTGTACCTGCGGATATTTGTTTTGATGACCAGAATCGAATCTATATTTGTGAAATGTATGACAGCCGTATAAGCGTCTTTCAAATGGAAGAATAAAGCTTGCTTTTATGAAATCTCTTTTTTCTTTTTTTTACTCATTAAAATATCTTCCGTTAACTATTTTTACAATTGCGGTGCTTTTGCTTCACGCCTCCATTACACATGCCCAACTCATGCGTAATTCGGCAAAAGAATGCGCGATTTGTCACTTCAGGTGGCTTGATCAATTCTATGTGGAGGGACGCGGCACAGACCTTGTTGAGTATCAGAAGGAGCGGGTCGCCGGAAGCGAAATGATCTGCTATTCATGCCATAACGGTATTATGGTTGATTCAAGGGAGCGCTTCTGGGCAAAACGCGGGCACAGGTGCAATATGGTTCCCTCCGATAAGGTCCGGATCCCTCCGGAAATGCCATTGGGAGAAAAAGGTGAACTCGTTTGCGCCACTTGCCATACCGTCCATGGGATTTCCGATGAGCTGCGTGATCAGGAGACCATATACCTCCGCTTCAGCAACCGCAATTCAGAGATGTGTATTATGTGCCATTTTACAAAGGCAGGCGGAAAGGCACAGGGAAATCATCCAATCAATGTAACCGGTCTGGCCATACCTCAGAGGATCTTCGACCTGTATGGCAGGACAGGAACCAAAGGAGACGTCATCTGCGAAACCTGCCATACGGTCCATGGGACGACCGATAAAAACCTGCTTGTTATTCCGGATCGCATCGGAGAGAATATATTCACTTCCGAGTTGTGCGAAGTCTGTCACGGGAGAAATCCCAGCCAGCCTAAAAAAGGATTGGGTATGGGATCTCATCCTGTTGATCTTACACCCAAGGATGCCCGCCCGCCTTCTGTTTGGGAGGGAGACAGAAAGGTCGCACTTGGTGAAACAGACGCGATCATCTGTGAAACCTGTCACTGGCCTCATGATGCAGCGCTTCAGACCTCTATCCTGGCAAAAAAAGGAGAAAGCTCTATCTGTATGGACTGTCACAAAAAGCAGGTATTGGTCAAAGCCACAGATCATGATATGACCATCACCGCACCACTGGCCATAAATATCTATGAAAAAACCGCGCAGACGGCGGGAGTTTGCAGTCCGTGCCATATCCCTCATAATGCGGGTGAGGCTAAATTATGGGCAAGAAAAACAAAAAAAAATATCGGCTCCGATTCGATATCACCTTTATGTGAAAGCTGCCATCAACTGAACGGCCCGGCAAAAGAAAAAATGACAGGGCGCTTTTCTCATCCCGTTAACCGGGGATTGGATAAGATCACCGGAAAAACCGAATTGCCTGTATTCAACATAAAAGGGGAAAAATCAGCCGGGGGAAATGTAACCTGCGCCACTTGTCATGATGCCCATAGGTGGGACCCTGCCAGGAAAGAACAAGGTCCGGGCATTAAAACCGAGGGTGACAAACAAAATAGTTTTCTCCGTCAGGCGGATGTACCTTCAGCTTCTCTCTGTTTAGTTTGTCATCAGGATAAAAAACTCATCGTGAAATCCGAGCACGATCTTGAGCTATCAGCCCCAAAGGAAATCAATTATCTTGAACAAACAGTCGAAAAAGGAGGAGTGTGTAGTCCCTGCCATGTGGTTCATAACGGAACATCCATAAAGATGTGGGCTAAAAAAATGGACGATAAGGATCCAACATTAACCAATCTATGTTTTTCCTGTCACATGGAAAAAGGGTGCGGTGAAAAGAAGCTGGTCGGATCAATAAGCCATCCAACCGAAAAGGCCATGGCCCTGTTAAATGAGGATGTTAAGATCACGCTTCCTCAATATGACATATACGGAGAAAAAACCGAGATTCAGGGACTTGTAACTTGCTGCTCGTGCCATGATCCCCACAAATGGGACCCGAAAAAGGATAAACGCGGTCCCGGAAAGATGCTGGAAGGGGATGAGAAAAACAGCTTCCTTCGCATGGCCAATGACTCAAATTCTTCCCTCTGTGTAACTTGCCATCTAAAAAAAGGATATGTGCTATACACCGATCATGACATGATGATCACTGCGCCTAAAGAAACCAATGTGCTTGATGAAAAAACGAAAAAAAGCGGAGTTTGCAGCGCATGCCATATCCCTCACCAGGCCCGCGGCATACGGTTATTCGCAAAAGAAACAGGCGCAGAAGGGAACCCGGGAAACCTCTTATGTATATCCTGCCATTCCAAGGACGCTTGCGCAAAAGAAAAGGTGATAACCTCACAAACCCATCCCATGGAAGTCCGGCCAAAGGTGACCGAACTGGACCTTCCGCTATATGATACCCAGGGGATGAAAGATAATGAAAAGGGAAATTTATTATGTGAGACGTGTCATGAGCCCCATCAATGGGACCCTCAAATCGCGGCTCAGGGAAAAAAGGAAAAACTGGAGGGCTATGGTCATAACAGCTTCTTGAGCATATCATCAGCCCCTGAACCTCAGCTTTGTAAGAAATGTGATCGGGTACATGGATATGTGGTTAAAACCGATCACGATATGTGTATGATTGATCCCAATTTTAAAAAGGGTACCTGCGACGGCTGCCATTATGTCCATAATGGAGAACCCTATAAACTCTGGGCCAAAAAGCTGGATACTTTCTACACAACAGGACAAGGGCCTATTGACCTGCTATGTCAGAGCTGTCATATGCAAAGCGGGATAGGAAGTAAAAAGGTGCTGGATGACGGATACTCCCACCCCGTTAACATGGCTTTGGCTGAGAATGGGATGAAAACACGCATGCCTCTATATACAGTCCCCTCATACTATCCCATGGAACAGAAATGGGATAAAGAGACAGGAAAGCTGGTCACCTGTCAAACCTGTCACAACGTGCATCAGTGGTCTGAAGAAGAAAAGGCTCCCCAGTATAATAAAAATGTTGAAGGAACCGTTGAAAACAGCTTCCTGAGACTAACCTCGGAAGGTTTGGGATATATTTGTATTGACTGCCATGAAGACAAGAAATATGTTATATGGAGCGAGCATGATATGAGACTCGTAGCACCTGATTCAAAAAATCAGCTTGACCAGACAATCTATCAAGGAGGCGTATGCTCTCCCTGTCATGGAGTACACCACGCTCCGCAGAGACAGATTCTATGGTCAAGGTCCCTTGAAGGGGAGAGGGACTTTATGCTGGGCACCTGTGTCAATTGTCATAAAAAGGGTGGCGCTGCGGGTGAGAAGGAATTCTTCATAGGATTGCATCCAAGCTCTTTTGTTTATACAGGCAAAATGATGGAGCGTCAGCAACTGGGCGGAGCTGTTTTCAATATCTATTATCCCCTATATGACAAACGAGGCAACAAAACCCCAACAGGATTTGTTACATGCACCACCTGCCATGATCCTCATATATGGGACCCCCTGACCAAATATTATCCTGAGAAGAAAAATATTGAAGGGGACCCCACAAACAGCTTTCTCAGGAACAGGGGACCGGCTTTCTCCATTTGTCTGGATTGCCATCGCTTCGAAGCACTCTTAAAATATAAGGGTTACCATCAACCCTCGGAGTGGCAACAGAAATACTGGCGAACCCCAAAAAACAATAACTTGCAGAGATATCAATACGTTCCTTATCAGTGATCCCTTAATTGAACAAATCCACTTAAAAATAAGAACTTCTACTTAAACTAATAAACTAACACCGTCCCTATCTTTTTTATAGCACTTGACATTTTATTTAAATGGTTTATAATACAGCAATATTGTCAAATAAATCAAACAATTTTTTATATATAAAAATAGAAACAAAAAATGAATTGTGCCTTACAATTTATTTATTCAACAGAAGGATCAAGAATACTGCACAAAAATATTCATCGGGAACACCCCAACAATGATGATGTGCATCTGTCCCTCTTTGTAGTTTCTAAATTCCAAAAATAGTAATAAATTAATTAGCATTGGGTAAAATCGAATCTTGAGCGAGCAGAATCAAGCCATTATTATCGGCGGTGGAATTGCCGGGATCAGTTCAGCCCTGTCTCTTGCTGAAAACGGATATCATGTTCATATAATTGAGAAAATGGGCAGCGTTGGCGGACACGCCATGCAGTTTTGCTGCAAGGCTACGGAACAATGTAATAATTGTGGCGTATGTCTGGCAAAGGAAAGAATCAAAAAGGTCTCCTATCATCCAAACATTCATATCCTGACCCATTCCGAGATAGTGGATTTGAAAGGAAATGCCCCTGATTTTCAGGTCGAGGTCCTAAAAAAGCCCAGATTTATAGATTACCAGAAGTGTACTGCCTGTTCCCTGTGCTACCAAAATTGTCCAATCGCCGAAGAAGCCATTGAACGACCTTATCTTTATTCCGTGCCTAACACATTTTCCATAAGGAAGGACAAATGCCTGCATTTCCAGAAAGGTAAAAGCTGTAATATTTGTGAAGAGAGTTGTCCTACCGGCGCCATAGAGTTTGATCAAAAAGAAGAGCGAATCAATATGAAGGCCACGGCGATTATTCTGGCTAACGGCTATAAGGTTTATGACGCAAGGGAAAAGGGATATTTGGGCTACAATAAGTTTTCAGAGGTAATTACAGGGCTGGATCTGGAAAAAAGCTTACTGATGGATGGGGGTAAAAATTTTCCGATTGTCCCTTCTGACAGAAAACTTCGCATTGCCTTCATTCAATGTGTTGGATCGAGGGATCCTCACATAGGTCATGACTATTGTTCGAGGGTCTGTTGTAAATATGCTACACGAATGGGCGCAAAGATAAAATCAAGATTTGATAATGTGGATCTGACTATTTTCTATATAGATCTCCAAAAAACCGAAAGGGAGTATTTGAATCTAATAAAAAGCCTTCATGATGATATACATTTTATTAATGGCCTGCCTGTAGAAATAGAAAAGGATAATGATTCCGGGGTATCTATGAGATATGAAAATATTGACAGGGGATGTCTTGAAAAATCGGATTTTGACCTTGTCGTTTTATCGGTGGGGATTTGTCCTTCCCCTGACAATCGCTCACTGGCGGAATTACTTGGTATTCGCGTAGGAGAAAACGGTTTTTTTGCATCTCCCGATTTAATGGATTCAACGGTCAGCTCCAGAAAAGGGATCTTTTTGGCAGGCACCTGTCAGGGGCCGAAAAATATTCTGGAATCTATCTCACATGGCCGGGAGGCGGCTCTAAGAACGCTTGCCTTAATGAAGGGACCGGAGGGCAATGGATGATGATGAAAAAATCAGGGGAAACGATAACGGGTCTTCCGCTTACGAAGGAGTATAAAAATGCCCGATAGGGATATTCAGGTTAAAATAGGGGTATTCTTCTGCTCTTGCGGACTTATTATGAACGATTATTTCGATCTGAAGGCTTTATCGGATTATGCATCCGGTATCCCCGGTGTCACTCATGTTGAAACAAATCGTTTTTTATGTACAAAAAGCGGATGTGAATGGCTGAAGACAAAGATTGCACAGTCCGGGTGCAACAGGGTCGTCGTGGTTGGTTGTTCTCCAATCTTACATGAACAAAAATTTATGAATTGCATAGAGGAAACTGGCCTTAACAGGTATTTTCTTTCTATAGCCAATATTAGAGAAGGATGTGCGTGGGTAATCCCGGAGAGGGATAAACTTATGTCACGTGCCAGGCAGATCATTATAGCCGCTGTCAGGCGCGTTAAGTTTGCAAAGCCGGCAGAAAAAATAAGAAAAAAAATGAACCGTTCGGCTCTGGTAATCGGAGCGGGGATTGCCGGTGTACAAACGGCTCTGGAATTACAAAAATTGGGCATCCGGCCTTTCATCGTTGAAAAAAAACCTCAGGTAAGCCAGGAAAATCCGGTATTCCTGATACCATATAATCAGAAAGTAAATGCGCGTGAGATGTTCTCCTCAAAGATTAGAGAGATCAGGGAAAAAAATATCGATTTGCTGACATCAACCCAGGTTAAAGATGTAAAAGGCAATGTCGGGTCCTTCCAGGTTGTTCTGGATAATATGGGTCAAGAAAAGGTGCTGGAAGTGGGATCGATTGTCGTGAGTACAGGATTTCGCCGTCAGGGGGGAGAGCAGATAAGTGCTCTGCGGTCTTCCCGCCGGATTGTCAGTCTATCACAATTGAGAAATATGCTTGATTTTGAGAGAAGGACCCTGGAAAGGATTCTTCTGACCCAGGACAAGAGAACTAAATATACATGCTTTATTCTATCGGATTCAGAGGAATCTCCCAAGACTGACACGGTTATGGCGCTTAACGAGGCACTTACCCTGAAAGAACAATTCAAGACGGAGATTTTCATAGCCGCGGAAGATATCACAGTGTCAGGAACGGAGTTGGAATCCCTATACAGATTGGCCAGGGAAAAAGGTGTGCTGTTTTTTCGTTATTCAAAGGATTCGCCCCCTGAATTCAGCCTTGATAAAGGTATAATAACTGTTCGATTGAAGGACCCTGCGCTGGCAAAGGATGTAAAAGGGGAAAACGTACCGAATATAGCCCTTTGCAGTGATCTTCTGGTACTGGAGGATGAGATCCTTCCAAGCGAAGGGACCAAAATTTTGGGGGATATCCTTCAGGTCAACCTGAATCAATGGGGATTCTTTCAGGAAAAAAATATCAATTTTCAACGCAATCTTTCAAACAGAAAGGGCATCTTTTTTACCGGGTCATGCCTTGGTGAAGAGGATATATATGACACATTTAATGATGTAAGATCCGTGGCCATGGGCATTTGTTCCTTTTTGTCAGGGGACTACATGGAACTGGAGAAGAAGGTGGATATCGATACTGATAGATGTGTGCTGTGTTTGACATGCTATCGTTCATGCCCTCATAAGGCCATAGAGATTGGAGAGACTGACGGAGGTCGAAAGCGGGCTGCCAGGGTTATTGTCGAGGCTTGTCAGGGATGCGGGATCTGTGCCGGGGAATGCCCTGCGAAGGATTAGTCACCTTATGTTGAAATTAGCGGTGTCCAGGAGCGTGTGTTGGCTCTTGTCTCTTCTCATCATCTTGCCCCTGAACGGCTGCACCACCCTACAGCCGGTTAAAGGTGG